>JANNAJ010000076.1:0-2179 GCA_031384285.1 Verrucomicrobiota bacterium | reverse complement strand
CTTTCCAGTCCGCCGAAATGCTAGGATGTCCGGGGCGCTCGGGATTTCCACACCGTTCTGGGGACTGACAGTCCCCAGAACCGGCAGGTTGGAAAGCCTGCCCTACGCCGGCGTCCGCCATGCGCTGCTCCACTGCCAGTTTTCAGCGAGGGCATACCGGCCGGCGCCAACTGGGTTCATCTCCGTGTAATTCAAGCAGCGACGCAGATCTTCGTCATCGCGGATCAGGTGGTCGAACGACTCCGCCTGCCAGAACTTCTCGCCCACGCGGCCCAACCGTCGGTTGGCTTCATGGCCCGTGTAGCCCTTCCAGCCTTGCAGCACCCGGCTCAACGTCCATCCGGGCGACGGACGCACGACGACATGGACGTGGTTCGGCATCACCACCCAAGCCAGCAGTTCGTAACGCGTGCCCGCGAAGAACCGGAGCGCACCCGCCACGAGTCCGGCGATTTCCGGTCGCCGCAGCCAGCACTCGCCACCGCCCGCGTCGAGATGCGCGTCCACCCGTGCCGAATACCAACGGAACAGCTCCTCCTGCTCAGGCCACGTCAGCGGCCGCTTCGCTGCCAGCGCACCCCGCAGGATGCGTACGCGCTCGTCTTTCAAAGCGCGCAACACCTCCGCTGGCAAAGTCCCGGCGAGCCGGAAGGTGACGAAGTAAGCGCCGCCCTCCTGCTTCAGGTGCGGGAGGTGATCGCGGGAATGAAACCCCGCCACCAACCGGCCAGGTTCTCGTGAGGCGAGCTGCTGCTTCACACCGGATGCCCTACCACACGTCTCCGGGTGACGCTAGCGCATCGTCTTGGTCAGATGTAGGGCAGGCTTTCGAGCCTGCCGGTTCGGCGGACTTTCCAGTCCGCCGAATTGGTCGGATGTCCGGCGGCCCGGGTGGCTCGGGCTGCCCACACCGTCCTGGGGACTGACAGTCCCCGGAACCGGCAGGCTGGAAAGCCTGCCCTACGCGGGATGGCGCCGTCGCGCGGTTCCGGCCTGATCGGCGTCCATGTGGGTCCGGGACCGGACCTGTCGTGGGTGCGGCGTCTTCTGCGCGCGGGACCAAGGCGCGGGACAACGAAGACGCGGAGGTCGCAGAGGTAGCAGGCTGCGGAAGTGACCGCGTGTCGGCGGTTGTAGGGCAGGCTTTCCAGTCCGCCGGTTCGGCGGACTTTCCAGTCCGCCGAGATGCTCGGATGTCCGGATGGTCTGGTGCATCCACACCGTCCTGGGGACTGACAGTCCCCGGAACCGGCAGGCTCGACAGCCTGCCCTACGCGGGATGCCGCCGTCGCGCGCTCCGGGCCTGGTCGGCGTCCATGTGGGTCCGGTCCGCACGATCACGGCACGAGCCAGACGTTGGTGGAGAGGCCGGAAGTCGTGTGCGCGTCGTGCCATTGTTCGCGCAGGCGGCCGCTCGTGCTTTGATGCACGCTGCCGTCGCCGAGCAAAATGTTGCCGGCTTGGTTGTGGATCTCCTTCGTGAAGCCGAGCACGAGATTGGTGGTGAGCAGCAGCCGGCCGGGTGCGACGGCTACGCCGTTGGTCGTCAAGTTCCGGTCGCCGGCGAGGATGGTCTGGGGATTCTTTTCACTGGCGTCCAGGCCCAAGAAATAGCTCAGGCGCGAGTTGTCCGTGAACTGAGCCCACATCAAGGGCGGGGACATGGGTTCGGTGAAACTAGATTTGGGTGGCAACCGCTGCTTATCGCCGGGACAGAGCAGAATCCTGGGGGTGGCGAGCTCGTTCGAGAGTACGAGCCAATGTCGCCAGAACTGGCTACCGTCCGTGAGCCACTCGCGTGTGCCTTGGTTCGTCACCGACAAATCCATGGGCCATTGGTCGCCGTGGTCGGCGGAGAAGATGCGGAGCGCGAGGCCGATGTTCTTGAGATTGTTGACGCAGGAGATACGTCCCGATTTGTACCTATGTCCCTGCATTATGGGCATGAGCAGTCCCCAAAGGATGAACAGGACCAACAACACTGCCAGCACCTCAACGACGGTCAGCCCGCGCCGATAGGAACGATGGGGAGCTTTCATGCCTTTCGCTAAGCAGGCGCAATGCCGCGCAGCTCACAGCACGAGCCGGACATCGGTGCTGCACTGGCGTAGGGCAGGCTTTGCAGCCAGCCGGGGCGGGGGCCGTTCTATGGCGCCCCAAATCCCGGGTGTGCGGGGGG
>JANNAJ010000008.1:0-8685 GCA_031384285.1 Verrucomicrobiota bacterium | reverse complement strand
GAGCACCGCGACCGCCCCCTGGTTCGCCGGGCGGTCGTCCACCTCTTCAAAGAACCGGCCCATCGCCGGAGCCGCTCCCAGCGCGGGGAAATAGCTCGCGGTCGCAAGTTCGACCGACGCGAACTGCGACACGCCGCTGGTTTCGGCCGGTGCAAGGGTTTTTGCATAGGCGGCAAATTCCCCGAGCACCCCGCCGATCTGGTCGCGGTAGTCCTGAACGATAGGATACGGGATGCTTTGGTCAGCAAAATCGCCTCCTTGCTCCGTGAGCACGATTCCCAAGAGCGTCCCCGGATCCTTCACCGGCAACGGTCGGATCAGAAGTTCGTTGATGACTCCGAAGATCGCGGTGTTCGCTCCGATGCCGAGCGCGAGGGTGAGGACCGCCACCGCGGTGAATCCCGGGGTTTTCAGCAACTGTCGGAAGGCGAACTTGAGGTCGTTCATGGGTTGAAACGTTGAGCGGCAATGCAGCCGGTTTCCCGTGTCCCGTTGTCCGTGGGAGTGCCGGCGTATCCGTCCTGGCTTGCCTCTGGGCCGCTAGGGTGCCGAGCACAGCTCCTCGACGATGCGGCCGTCGAAGAGGTGGATCTGCCGGTCGGCGTGTTTCGCGAAGCGCGGATCATGCGTGACCATGCAGATGGTCGCGCCCTCGCGATGGAGTTGCCGGAGCAGGTCCATCACCGCGTCGCCGTTCTTGGAGTCGAGGTTCCCGGTCGGCTCGTCGGCGAGCAGGATGCTCGGCTTGCCGCCCAGCGCACGGGCCACCGCGACACGCTGCTGCTGGCCGCCCGAGAGCTGGCTCGGATAATGGCGCATCCGGTGGCTCATGCCCACGCGCTCCAGCGCTTCGGTCGAGCGCTGCTTGCGTTCGGTGGAGCTCAGCCCCCGGTAGGTCAGCGGAAGCTCGACGTTCTCGAAGACGGTGAGGTCGCCGATCAGGTTGAAACTCTGGAAGATGAAGCCGATCTCACGGTTGCGGATCCGGGCCCGCTGCGAGTGGTCGAGCTGGGCGACCTGGTTCCCGTTCAGCACATAGGTGCCTTCGCTGGCGGTGTCGAGCAGGCCGAGGATGGCGAGCAAGGTCGACTTGCCGCAGCCCGACGGTCCGGCGATGGAGACATACTCGCCCTGCGCGATGTCGAGATGGATGCCGGAGAGCGCGTGGGTCTCGACTTCGTCGGTGAGGAAGACCTTCTTGATGCCTTCGAGGGAGATGAGGGGGCTCATGGAAAACGGGCAGTTGTCAGTGGCGGGGCGTCAGCGAGGTGTCGCCGGAAAGAGGGCTGATGGTCATCGCAGACGGATCTTGTCGTGGCCGTCCCATTGGCTCATGCTCGACAGGATGACGGTGTCGCCTACCTTGAGTCCGTCGATGACCTCGATGGTGCTCACCGAGCTGCGCCCGAGCTTCACCGGGACGCGGACGGCATAGCGGCCGGCCTCTACGACCTTGAACAGACCCGCGGTGCTGTCGGGCTGGCCGTCCACCGGGCGTCCGACGTGGAGCACGTCGTCCAGCCGCTCGAGCTCGATGGTGCCCTCGACGCTCAGGTCGGGCCGAGCGCCTTTGGGCAAAGGTCCGTCGAGCTTCACCTCGACCAGCACCGTGCCGTTCTGCACGGCGGGATCCACGCGGATCACATGGCCCGGGACGATCCCGTTGCGCGTGTCGACCTCCACCTTCTGTCCGCGGGTCACGTCGCGGGCCTGGGTCTCGGCGACCTTGATCTCGGCCTTCAGCTTGGTGGGGACGACGACCTTGGCCAGGGTGGCGCTGGGCGCGACCCGTTGGCCGGCCTGGAGCACCTCACGGTCGCCGATCTGGATGAGAACGCCGGCGATCCCCGCCCGGACCTGGAGGTCGGCCACCTGCTTCCGCTTGAGGTCGCGGCCGGCGCGGAGCTTCTCGACCTCGGCCTCCTGCACGGCGACCTGTGATCTGGCGGAATCGGCCGCGAACTGCAGCCGCTTCTCGTCGATCTTCACCCGGGCCGCCAGATCGTCGGCCCGGGACCGCGTCTTCTGCTGGGTGATCAACGGGACCAATCCGCTCCTGCCGAGCTCTTCGTCGGCCTTGGCGTCGAGGTCGGCCTGCTTCGCGTCGGACCGGAGCGACGCGAGAGCCGACTCCAGCGCGAGCCGGTCGCTCTCCAAGGTGACGGTGAGCTTGGCGAGCTGGGCTTCGGACGCACGCGCGGCCCACTCGGAATCGAACGCCGCCTGCTTCAGCTCCGGGTTGCCCAACTGGAGGATCACGGTGTCCGCCGTCACCTCTGCGCCGGCCTGGATGAAGATGCGTTCGACCACGCCGGCGGTGTCGGCCTGCACGAACTGGATCTGCTCGGGCACGAGCGTGCCGTTGCCACGCACCTGCCGGATCATCTCGCCGCGCTTCACCGCGTTCGTCCAGAGCGTGCCGGCCTCCACGGACGGCACGGCACGTTCCAAACGGGAGAGTGCGAAGGTGATGAGCACCAGCGCGGCGAGACCGATGCCGCCCCAGAGGATCCGGTGACGGCGTTTCTTGCGGGCGAGATCGGGGCGGGCGATGTCCATCGAGGTGCTGCCGGGCGTGAATCCGATGGTCGGTTTCACGGAAGGCTTCCCCTCGGATGGCCCGGTGTGACCGTTGGTGGCAAGGCGGTTCATGTCGTCCTGATGGTTCCGGGGGAGGCGAGCCGCTCTCGGATCGGTCCCTCGGACCCGACCCTGTCCGCAGCGGGCGTGCCATGTCTTGGCAGGAGCAGTATGGCGACATCAAAAGCCCGCGGGCATTGACGGAATAGCATCCATCGGCGCGCGGCCGATCGCGGTCGGCACGATGGATCTGTCCGATGCTGGGATTCGGCCGTCCCGAAAGCGGGACGGCCCACCATCCGTGCTCAGGCCGAAGGAAGGCGAAGCCGGGCCACTGCCCCGGTCCGATCGGGACGGTCCTCAAGGGTGAGCATGCCGCCGTGGGATTCGGCGATCTGGCGGCACAGGGTCAGACCGATGCCGCTGCCCTTCAGCTTGGTGGTGAAGAACGGCACGAAGAGGTTCGCCGAGTTCCCCAAGCCAGGGCCTGCATCGGTGACCGCGATCTCCAGTTCACCGGCCAGTTTTGACCATGCCACTTCGATCCGGGTGCCGGTCGGTGACGCCGAAGGCAACTCCAGCATCGCATCGGCGGCATTCCGGAGGAGGTTGATCACCAGTTGCTCCAAATGATCCGCGTCGGCGTTCAGTGTGACCTCGGGGCCATCGGCGACGAAGACGGGGACACGCGACTCCAACGCTGCCGTGCGGCGAAGCATCGGTCCGATAGCGACCGGCCGGATCTGCGGCGGCGGAAGGCGGGTCAACTGGGAATAGGCCTCCATGAACCGCGTCAGCGATTCCGCCCGAGCGGAGATGACCCCGAGGCCGCGTCGGGTGTCCTCCCGCCAGTCGCCCGGCAACGGTTCGCGCGCGACGATCGCCTCCAAGCTGCCGGCGAGGCTCTTGATCGGTGCGAGGGAGTTGTTCAGCTCGTGCCCGAGCACGCGGACCAGCCGCTGCCAAGCCAGCCGCTCCTCTTCGCGCAACGCCCGGCTGAGGTCCGCGAGCACCAGCAGATGATGGAGCCGCCCGTCCTGCCGGAACGTGGAACGGCGCAGACCGAAGCGTCCCATCGCACCGGGAAAGGTGAGCGCGAGCGTCCGGGTCGGTTCACCACCAAAACAGTCCGCCAGCCCGAGCACGCCGGCGGTGCGGCCTAACAACTGCTCGACGGGCCGGCGCAGCAGGTTCTCCGCGGCGCGGTTCGCGAGCTGGAGACGCTGCTCCTCGTCGAAGGCGAAGACCGCCGAGTCCAGTTCTGCCATCACGGTCCGCAACAGTGCCGTCGCTTCCAACGCTCCGAGCCGCTGCTCCCTCAGGGTCTCCGCAAGGGCGTTCGCCTCGATCAGGACCTCGCCCAACGCGTCGTCGCGAACGGCCCCGCGGGCGCGTGTCGCGAACTCGCCTTCCCGCAATCCTCCGAGCAAGTTCGAAAGGGTCTGCAGCGGGAAGACGACCCGATGCACCAGCGTCGCCACCGCGATCCACCAAGCAATGACGATGAACAGGCCAAGGGTCCCGCTGAGCTTGGGATCGTAGTTGCCTGTCCACAGAAGGACCAACGCGACGGCGGATCCCGGCATGCCTACCGAGAAGGCAAGAAGCTTGAGCCGGCGTTCGAACCTGATCTGGGGGGCAATCACAGGCCGTGCTTCTCCAGGCGGCGATAGAAGGCGCTGCGGCTCAGCCCCAGCTGCTCCGCCGCCTTCATGGCGTTGCCCCCGCAGCGCGCCAGCGTCTGCCGGACCAAGAAACGCTCCACCTCGTCGAGGCTCATGTCCTCCAGGCGCGGCGCCGCGTCCCGGGCGCTCGTCAGGCCCAGATCCGCTGCGCGGACCCACGGACCGTCGGACAGGAGCACGGACCGCTCGATCGCGTGGCTCAGTTCCCGTACGTTGCCCGGCCAATGGTGCGCCCGGAGGGCGGCCATGGCTGCCGGTTCGAAGCCGGTGATCGCCTTGCGATAACGCGCGCACTGTTGCTTGAGGAAGTATGCCGCCAGAGGTTCCAGGTCCTCGCGACGGTCGCGCAGCGGAGGCAAGTGGATCTCGATCGTGTTGAGCCGGAACAGGAGGTCCTGCCGGAAGCGCCCGGCCGCGACCTCCGCGCGCAGTCCGGCGTTGGTGGCGGCGACGAGACGCACGTCCGCCTGTTGGGTGCGCGAGGAGCCCACGCGTTCGTAGGTGCGCGTCTCGAGCACGCGGAGGAGCTTGGCCTGTCCAGCAAGCGGCGCGTTCGCGATCTCGTCCAGGAAGAGCGTCCCGCCCTCGGCCATCTCGAAGCGACCGACGCGATCGCTCTTCGCATCCGTGAAAGCACCGCGGACGTGGCCGAACAGCTCGGACTCGAAGAGCGCCTCGCTCAGCCCGCCCATGTTCACCGAGATGAACGGACGGCTGGCCCGGGCGCCGGCGGCGTGCAGCGCGGCGGCGACCACTCCTTTGCCGGTGCCGTTCTCGCCGGTGATGAGGACGTTCGCGTCGCTCGGACCCACGCGTTGGACGAGTTCGAGCACCGGTCGCATCACCGGGGATTCGGCGACGAACATCGGTCCCTTGTCCTGCTGGGCTTGGTGGGCCGCTGCGAGACGCTCGCCGTCCCGAAGCGCACGGCGGAGCGCGATCTGGTTCCGCGCGACGGAGAGCACGCGCGCGTTATCCCACGGTTTTTGCACGAAGTCCCGGGCTCCGCGACGCATCGCCTCGACCGCCACCTCGACGGTGGCCCAGGCCGTCATCACCACGACCGGCAAAGTCGGGTCGAGCGCCGGAACACGGCCCAGGAGGTCGAGCCCCTCTTGTCCGCTCGTGGTGTCGCGCGTGTAGTTCAGGTCGGCAAGGAGCAGGTCGAACTCCGTGCGGCCGATGGCGTCCAACGCGGCCCGCGGCGAGTTGACCACCTCGGCTTTCCAGCCCTCCGTCTTGAACAGCATGCGCAGCGCCTCGCCCACGTCCGGTTGGTCATCGGCGACAAGGATGCGAGGAGCGGAAGCGGAAGCCACGCCGCGGGTGTAGCGAAGTCGCGGCCGTCGGCGCAAGCCGCCCTTGTTGGTTCTCCGGATGACCGACGGGACCATTTGGACGCTTCCAAGCGAGAACAGAGTCCAACGCTCAGGCGCGCGGCACCCAAGACGCCGATCACCAACCACATCGCGATGCCACGCTCGATGACGCACATGGACAACAGAACGCCGTGCTTCTGGGGTCCCACGATTGCCGACGCGTGGCGGCGGGTGTCCCTCCGCAGGTTCAGGCCGTAGAGTAGGCCCACGGCGATCTTCATGCCGCCGCACCGCGGATCCTGGGCATCGACCTTGTGCCTGCTGCCCTGGACCCCGACATGAGGAAGCGGAAACCGCATCATCACTACGGCGGACACCTTCCGGACGCAACTTGTGGATGAGGGGGACGACGAGATCCCGTGCAGCATCATTTCCAGTGACGCCCGGCGCCGCAGCTCCTCGCGCTCAATGCGTTCAT
Source organism: Verrucomicrobiota bacterium (assembly GCA_031384285.1). Classification (GTDB taxonomy): domain Bacteria; phylum Verrucomicrobiota; class Verrucomicrobiia; order Limisphaerales; family UBA9464; genus CAIVQB01. The sequence continues at coordinate 2,623 of JANNAJ010000008.1, read as the reverse complement.
TGCCGGTCTGGACCGGACCTCGAAGAGGGCGGCCGTGCGCGATCACCTCCCGATCCGCCGTGAGCGAGCCGACACGGCCGTCCAAGGCGATGAGAAGCGCGGCGGATCGAAAGTGCGGCGGAATCTCGGTCATCATGTTGCTCCAGCCTCTCTGAGAACTCCGCGCGCGCGCCTGCCCGCGACCGCTCGGGGAACACCAGCGGTAGACAGTCGACCAAAACCCCGATCTACGTCCGCCGGATGTGCCGCCTCTCGATCACCATGAACCGGTTCACTGACAGCCCGTCGATCGCCCGCACATCGCCGGAATCCACCAGCTGCACATGATCGCCCGCGATTCTGTCATCGGGCCGCGGTAGGGTAACACCCCAGGGCATGCAACTGCGCCGCTGCTAATCTGCGCCATCCAGATGGTCGAACCAATTGCGACCTTGGAGCACTAGCAATGACCAATCTTATCATCATGAACATCTTGATCGTCCTGACCTCGCACAGCGAACTGGGTGACACCGGCAAGAAAACGGGGTTCTGGGTGGAGGAATTCGCGGCACCCTATTATGTCTTTGCAGATGCCGGCGCGGAGATCACCCTAGCCTCTCCCAAGGGCGGGCAACCGCCGATTGATCCCAGAAGCGAGGAGGATGAGGCTCAGACCCGATCCACGCATCGGTTCGCCAAGGATGAACCGCTCAAACAGAAACTCGCGCGCACGCTAAGATTGGGTAGCGTCAAGGCTTCCGATTATGACGCGGTCTTCTACCCGGGGGGACATGGACCTTTGTGGGATCTGACCAAGGATGCTCACTCGATCGCTTTGATCAAAGCCTTTCATCAACAAAACAAGCCCATGGCCTTGGTATGTCATGCGCCGTGTGCCTTGCTCAACGTCAAATTGCCAAGTGGCGACCATTTGATAAATGGAAAGAAGGTGACCGGGTTCTCCGACACCGAGGAAGCCGGCGTAAAGTTGAGTAAAGTGGTGCCTCTTTTGCTGGAGGATGAATTGAAGAAAGCGGGCGGACATTACAGCAAAGGTCCGGATTGGGGTGTCTACCTGCAAACCGACGGACTGCTGATCACGGGCCAAAACCCCGCCTCCTCCGCCGAAGCTGCCAAAGTCCTGCTCAAATTATTGAAGCCGTAAGATACCAGACATTCCCGCATCCGCATGCCCTGCGCGGCGACGCGGCGGTCATGCTGGTGGTGGACTGATCGAGATCCGACTAAGAAAGAACCTGTTCCCAAATCAAAGAATTACCTCATCGGCGGTGGCATCGGCTCGATGGCGGCCGCTGCCTTCATGATTCGCGATGGCGGCGTGCCGGGCGCCAACATCTACATCCTCGAAGCCAACCCGCTCATGGGCGGAAGCCTCGATGGAGCCGGCGACGCCCAACGCGGCTACTCGTTGCGCGGGGGACGCATGCTGACCACCGACAACTACGAATGCACCTGGGACCTGTTCAGGACGATTCCTTCGCTCACTTCGGCCGGCGTGTCGGTATACGAGGAGACCGTGGCATTCAATGAGAAGCACAAAGCAAATTCGATGGCCCGCCTGGTGGACCGCCGCCGTGCAAAAGTGCCGGTCACCTCGATGGGGTTCTCCATGCAGGACCGAATGGAACTCCTCAAGCTCAGCCATGCGGATGAAGCGGCGCTAGGCGCCAGTTCCATCACCGATCATCTTTCCCCCGGGTTCTTCGAGACGGAGTTTTGGTTCATGTGGTCCACCACCTTCGCCTTCCAGCCCTGGCACAGCGCGGTTGAGTTCAAGCGCTACCTGCTCCGGTTCATGATGGAGTTCACGCGCATCGAAACGCTCGCGGGGGTGAAGCGAACCATCTACAACCAATATGATTCGCTGGTGTTGCCATTGCAAAAATGGCTCGAAGCCCAAGGCGTCCACTTGGTCACTGATTGCAAAGTCACGGATCTCAGTCACCGGTCTGAGGATGGGAGATTCATCGTCACCGACATCCACTGCCTGCGGGCAGGGACGAGCGAGATGATCACCGTGAATGACGGCGACCTGGTGTTCTTTCAGAACGGATCCATGACCGATGCCTCAAGTCTTGGCTCGATGACCTGTGCGCCGAAGCGGCTGACCAAGTCTGAAAGCGGTGGTTGGAAGCTTTGGGAAAAGCTCGCTGAAGGCAGGCCTCATTTCGGCAATCCGGCGGCCTTTGATTGCTGCATCGCACAATCGACTTGGGAATCGTTCACCGTGACGCTGAAGAATCCTGCCTTCTTTGCGATGATGAATCAACTCAGTGGCAATGAGGCCGGCACAGGCGGATTGGTAACGTTCAAGGATTCGAACTGGATGATGTCCATTGTGCTCGCTCACCAACCGCACTTCATCAACCAGCCCGCTGATGTCCAGGTGTTCTGGGGTTACTCGCTGTTCCCTGATTGGATCGGCAACTTCGTCGCCAAGCCCATGTCCGAGTGCAATGGAGCTGAGATATTGCAGGAGCTCTGCGGGCATCTGCGCTTTGATCTGGAGGTTGTCGCAACCGCCAACTGCGTTCCCTGCACCATGCCTTACATCACCAGCATGTTTATGCCTCGTCATCTAAGTGATCGACCACAGCCCGTGCCCGTCGGCTCGAAGAACTTC
>JANNAJ010000739.1:0-7131 GCA_031384285.1 Verrucomicrobiota bacterium | reverse complement strand
GGCGCTTGAACTTCACATCGCCCATGAACGGTTTCAGCGCGCGGAGCTCGCCGGTATCGCCCAACCACGCGGTCTTGATCCAGCCGCGTTCCCACTCGAACAGAAAGACCGCGCCGTCATACTCCGCGGGAAGTTTGCGGTCCGATTTCAGCGCCGGATCGAAGTGGTAGACCGGCCCGGCCATCGCCGAGCGTGCGCCGGATCCGACCTCGGGCCAGCGCGACGACGGCCCCGGCGGATACCAAAGGAACGCCGGTTTCGCCGGTGGCAGCTCGCGCAGCCCGGTGTTGTTGGGAGAATCGTTGACGGGATGCGCCGGATCCGCCGCCGGACCGCTCTCGCGGGTCCCGAAATCGAAGGTGTGATATGGTCGGTTGTCCGCGGTGAAATAGGGCCATCCGAAATTGCCAGCCGCCTTGGCCACGTTGAATTCGTCGAAGCCTGCCGGCCCGCGCGCCGGGTCGGGTCCGGTGGCATCGGGCCCGACGTCGCCCCAGTACAGCCAGTCCGTCCGCGGATCCACCGTGAAGCGGAAGGGGTTCCGGCATCCCATCACGTAGATCTCGGGGCAGGTCTTCGGCATGCCCGGTGGGAAAAGGTTGCCGGCGGGGATCGTCGCGGTGCCGTCGGGTTCCGGATGGATGCGCAGGATCTTCCCGCGGAGGTCCGCCGTGTTCGCCGCGGTCCGTTCGGAATCGTTCAGCTCGTGGCCTGGACGGCGGTCGAGCGGAGCGAAGCCGTCCGACTTGTCGGCGTAGGTGTAGTCGCCGGTCGAGGCGTAGAGATTCCCCGCGGCGTCGAACCCGAGCCCGCCGCCGGAATGGTTCGGCTTCGGGATGCGCGTCGGGATCCGCAGCAGGACTTTCTGGGACGCAAGATCGAGGGCGCCGTCGGTGACGGTGAAGCGCGACACGCGGTTCTCGAGCACGCCCGGCGTCGAGTGGAAGAGGAACAGCCAATGGTTGGTGGCGAACCCAGGATGCAGCGCGAGCCCCAACAGGCCGTCCTCCGGGCCGGTGAACACGTCCAGCTTGCCCACGACCGTGGTCGTTCCCGGGTCCGGATGCCACGCTTTGACCGCGCCGCGGCGTTCCGCGAAAAAGACCTGCCCGTCCGATGCGACATCCAGCGCGATGGGCTCATGGAGGTCTGCCGCGAGCACGGTACGCTCCAGTGCGGCAGAGGCCTGGAGGACCGCCAAAGTGGCGCCGAGGCCGAGCAGGAACGCCGGGAGGATACGGGACAGATCGGACATCATGTGGCGTCACGATGTGTGCCCAGGACGGACGGGCTCAAGCCCAAGGATCGGAGCACGGACGGGAAAGGCTGCCCGGTGTGCGATAACGATGAACGGCTCGAAGGAAAGCGGTCCGGACCGGATCGGATGCTGATCGGCGAAGGACGGGCCGCCGCTCTCGATGCCGCATTCGATCGACGCTTCATCCGGAGCGACCAAGCCGCGGACCGAGCCGCCCGGAGCGGCGGCGACCGTCATGATCAGGCCGCGACCAAGACAGGGTTTTCGTGGACTCCGCCCAAGCGATGGTGCAGTTCCGGGCTCCAATCCTCGGTGAGGTAGCGGAAGACCCAGTTGTTGCCCTTGCGCATCCGTTGGTACGCGTGCGCCAGGTCGAGGACCATCGTCACCCTGCGGTTCGGGCAGTTCAGCTCGCCGACATCGTGGGTGGCGACCTCTTGGAAACCCATCACGCGGGTGTGGAAACCGTGGGGGCTGTGCTGTTCGCCCTCGAAGATGTCGGTGATATAGTGGGTCCATCCGCGTTCGACCGTGTCTGCCACGGCGGCCCGCATGAGGCCGACGACCACGAGCAGGTTGCGGCGGTGTTCCGGGAGCACGGCGAAGCGGCCGATCTCGGCGATGCGGTTCTCGCGGAGGAACCGCTCGAGGTCGATGCCCTTGGCGAGCAGCTTGAAGCCGTAGGCCTTGTAGAGGTCGAGGGGCACCTCGTAGAGCACGCGGAGCACGCCCACGGGTTGGTTGTCGAGGCAGACGACGAACCACGACGCGCGGTCGTCGGTGAGGTCGGCCTGCGACACCAGCTTCTCGTCGTGCTGGATCCAGTTCTTCTCGTCGCGGTAGATGGCCCGCATGACGGCGAGCGCGAGCTCGCGGCCCCAGGCATCCTCAACGCGCACGACCCGCAGATCAGTCTTGGTCGAGGGCATATTTGCTACGTCTGCCGTCAGGTTGCCACCCCTTGCCGCACGCTGTCGAGATGGCCGTCATCAACCGGTGATGGAATTGCCGCGTCCGCTCCACATCCGTCACTTGTCCGTCACTTGGCGCGGGCTGCGCCGGCAGTTGGCCGAACCGGACGGTGAACGGCTGCGTGTCGCGGATCGGCCGGCGGCCGTCGTTCCCGATGAACCGGATCCCGGCGGTGACCACCGGCGCGCAAGAGTCGAGGGCCAGTTGGGCCGCGCCGTGGTGTCCGCGCAGCATCTGGGCAGGGTGCCGGTTGGTGGTGCCTTCCGGGAAGACCCCGACCGATCTCCCGTCGGCCAGCCGTCGCCTCGCCTCCTCGAACGGGGGAAAAGTGCCCGCGTACCGGGCCTTGTAACGGTTGAGGAAGGCCGGCTTGGCCGGCTTGCGCGTCACGACGATGGGATCGTGGCAACGGATCATCGCTCCGATGACGGGGATCAGCAGGAAGTTCCAGTCGGCCATGAAATGGACCATCCGTCCGCCGCGGTGGAAGCTGAGCCACGCCGGCACCAGCATGGCCTCGGGGCGTTGGCTGTGGTTCGGCGCAAGGATGAACGGGTCGCGGTCCACGCCGATCTCTTCAAGACCGTGCAGCTCGCGCACCTGCCAGTGGAACGCCGTGATCACCGTGCGGACGATCCACCGTGTGCTCCGTCGGCCGTCGAGATGGGGCAGGGGACGTCGCCAGATCTCCGCCACGGAAGGGATGCCGGGACGGACTTCGCCTCGGGTGTTCCGTTCCATGGGGTCTCAGATCGTCCGCAGCACCTTCGCCGCGGCGCGCACCGTGGCATCGATGTCGTCCGAAGTGTGCGCGGTGGAGATGAACCCCGCTTCGAATTGCGACGGTGCGAGGTAGACGCCTTCGGCCAACATTCCGTGGAAGAACTTCGCGAACTTCGCGCGGTCGCTCCGCATCGCGTCGGACAGGTTCCAGACCGGGCCCGCGGTGAAGTAACCGCAGAACATCGAGCCGAGCCGCTGCCAGGTGACGGTGACGCCGGCGGCCTTCGCGGCATCGACCATGCCGGCCTCGAATTGCCGGCCGAGCGCGTCGAGCGTCGCGTAGGCATCGGTCGCGGCGAGCTCATCGAGCGCGGCGAGACCTGCGGCCATGGCGAGCGGGTTCCCGCTCAAGGTGCCGGCTTGGTACACCGGTCCCAGCGGCGCGAGATGGTCCATGATGTCCGCGCGCCCGCCGAACGCGCCGACCGGCAGGCCGCCGCCGATGATCTTGCCGAAGCAGCTCAGGTCCGGCGTGAGGCCGTAGAGCTCCTGTGCACCGCCCTTCGCGAGCCGGAAGCCGGTCATCACCTCGTCGAAGATGAACACCGTGCCCGCGTCGCGGCAGAGTCTCGTGAGCAGCTCGTAGTAGCCGGGCTTGGGCAGATAGAGACCGGCGTTGGCGGGCACGCCTTCGACGATGAGCGCGGCGATCCCGGGGCCGTGCGCGGCGAAGGCCGCGGTCACCGCGTCGGCGTCGTTGAACGGCAGCACGAGCGTGTGCTTGGCAAGGTCCGCCGGGACGCCCGCGCTATCGGGGTTCCCGAGCGTCAGCGCGCCCGAGCCGGCCTTCACCAGGAGCGAATCGGCGTGGCCATGGTAGCAGCCATCGAACTTGATGATCTTGTCGCGCTTCGTGAACCCGCGCGCGAGGCGGATCGCCGACATGCATGCCTCGGTACCGGAGTTGCAGAACCGCACTTTCTGCACGCTCGGCACGAACTCCTTCACGCGCCAAGCCATGGCGACCTCGGCCGGGTTCGGGATGCCGAAGCTCGTCCCGCGGACCGCCGCCGCCTGCACCGCCGCCACGATCTTGGGATGTGCGTGGCCGAGGATGGCCGGGCCCCACGTGCCCACGTAGTCGATGAAGGTGTTGCCGTCGACGTCGGTGATGCGGGCGCCTTGGGCGGACTCGACGAAGAAGGGGTCGCCGCCCACGCCGCGGAAGGCGCGGACGGGCGAGTTCACGCCGCCCGGGATATGTTCCAAGGCGGCGGCGAACAAGGCATCGGACCGGGTGCGGATGGGCATTCTAGGATTGCGACAGGTCGCTTTTGGGCAAGGCCGGGGTCGCTTCGATCCGTCATCCGGCCACAGGTGCCGCCGGATCGCCGATGGCCGCGTCTTCTTCCTTCTCGGAGATGACAGGAGCGATGGCCTGGAGCTTGTCCTTGCCGTCGAGGTTGATGAGCTTGACGCCCATCGTGTTCCGGCCGGCTTCGCGGATCCCCTGGACCGGGATGCGGACCATCTGGCCTCCGCTGGTGATGAGCATGACCTCGTCGGAATCGCGGACGGTGAGGGCGCCCACGACGTTGCCGGTCTTGTCGCCGGTCTTCATCGTGATGATGCCTTTGCCGCCACGGGACTGGAGGCGGTATTCCTCGAAGTCCGTGCGCTTGCCGATGCCGTTCTCGCCGGCGACGAGCAGCGTGGCGTCCTGCTCGACGAGCGCGCAGGCGACGACGGCGTCGCTCTTCTCGAGCTCGATGCCCTTCACGCCGGCGGCGTTGCGGCCCATCGAGCGGACCTGGTCCTCGGTGAACCGGATGCTCATGCCTTCCTTGGTGATGAGCACGATCTCGTTCAGGCCGGTCGTCAGGCGGACCTCCACCAGGTCGTCGCCCGGTTCGAGGGTGATCGCGATGATGCCGCCCTTGCGGACGTTCTGGAAATCGCTGAGCGCAGTGCGCTTGGCGGTGCCCTGGCGGGTGACGAAGAACAGCTCGTTGGTCTGCTGCCAGGTGAGGTCCTCCTTGTTGGCGCCGTACTTGGCGTTGACGCGGACGACGGTCTGCACCTTCTCGTCGGCCCGGAGCTCGAGCAGGTTGGCGATGCTGCGTCCCTTGGCGGCCCGGCCCATGTCGGGGATCTCATGGACGCGCTCGACGTACACGCGGCCGAGGTTCGTGAAGAACATCAGGTAGTCGTGCGTGCTCGCGGTGAAGAGACGCTCGATGAAGTCGGCGTCCTCCGGCTTCTCGGACTCGCGCGTGGCCATGCCGATGACGCCCTTGCCGCCGCGGCGCTGGGCCCGGTAGCTGGAGACGTTCGTGCGCTTGATCAGGCCGTTGTGCGTGAGCGTGACGATCACGCCCTCGTTGGCGATCAGGTCCTCGATGGCGATCTCGCCCTCGTCCGGCACGATGTCGGTCCGGCGCGCGTTGCCGTGCTTGTCCTTGATCTCCTTCAGCTCCTTCTTGATGATCCCCATCACGCGCGACTCCTTGGCGAGGATGTCGAGCAGGTCCTTGATCTTCTCGACCAGCTCGCCGTACTCGGCGCGCACCTTGTCGATCTCCAGCCCGGTGAGCTGGTAGAGACGGAGCTCGAGGATGGCGTCGACCTGGCGTTCGGTGAGCGCATACCGGCCGGAGGCGCTGAGCCGTTCGTCGCTGCGGATGAGGATGCCCCAGCGCTCGACCTGGCCGCGGGTCCACTCGAAGGCGAGCAGCTTGACCTTGGCCTCGTCGCGGTTCTTCGAGCTGCGGATGATGCGGATGAACTCGTCGAGGTTGTTGAGGGCGCAGACGTAGCCTTCGAGCAGCTCGGCGCGCTCCTCGGCCTTGCGCAGCTAGAAGCGGGTGCGGCGCAGCACGACCTCGCGGCGGAGGTCGATGTAGGCCGCGATCAGCTCGCGCATCGTGAGCGTCTTCGGCTTGCCCTGATGGATGGACAGCGCGTTGACGCTGAAGCTGACCTCGAGCTGGGTGTGCTTGAAGAGGTTGTTGATGACGACCTTGGGGATCGCGTCGCGCTTCAGCTCGATGACCAGGCGGCAGTTCTCGTCGGACTCGTTCCGGACGCCGCTGATGTCGGTGACGACCTTGTTGTTCACCAGGTCGGCGATCTGTTCCTCGAGCGCGGCCCGGTTCACGTTGAACGGGATCTCGGTGATGATGAGCTGCTCCCGGTTGCCCTTCATCTGCTCGATGCCGACCTTGCCCCGGAGCTTGATGCTGCCTTTGCCGGTCTCGAAGTAGTTCTTGATCCCCTCGATGCCGCAGATGATGCCGCCGGTCGGGAAATCGGGGCCTTTGATGAACTTCTGCAGCTGCGCGTTGGTGATCTCCGGTTTGTCGATCTGGGCGCAGATGGCGTCGATCACCTCGGCGAGGTTGTGAGGCGCCATGTTGGTGGCCATGCCGACGGCGATGCCGGTGCCGCCGTTGACGAGCAGGTTCGGGAAGGCGGCGGGGAAGACCTTCGGCTCCGTCATCCGCTCGTCGTAGTTCGGGACGAAATCCACCGTGTCCTTGTCCATGTCGGACATGAGCGCGGCACCGAGGTGCGTGAGCCGCGCCTCGGTGTAACGCATCGCGGCGGGCGGATCGTTCTCGACCGAGCCGAAGTTGCCTTTGCCGTCGATGAGCTTCTCGCGCATCGCCCATGCCTGCGCCATGTGCACGAGCGTGGGGTAGATCACCGCTTCGCCGTGGGGATGGTAGTTGCCGGACGTGTCGCCGCAGATCTTGGCGCACTTGTAGTGCTTCCGGCCCGGGAAGAGCGACAGCTCGTGCATCGCGTACAGGATGCGGCGCTGGGACGGCTTCAGCCCGTCGCGCACGTCGGGCAGCGCGCGGGAGATGATCACCGACATCGAGTAGTCGAGGAACGAGTTCTTGATCTCGTCGGCGACGTTGATCTTGGCGATCTTCTCGCCGACAGAATAGGCGCCTCCGGACGGGGCGGGGGAACTCGGCGGGTTCAGCGGATCGGATTCGTCAGGCATGATGTGGAAAGCTCAGCGGGGCGTCTTCTCGTCGATGGGAGGGAAGACTTGGAACCCCAATAGGACAGCGGCATCCCGCAACCGACCATCGGTCGTCGTCAGCGGGAAATCGTGGCACAGGTCCGCGGTGGCGATCTGTTCCTCGTCTCGACTGCCGATGCCCGGA
>JANNAJ010000723.1:0-5453 GCA_031384285.1 Verrucomicrobiota bacterium | reverse complement strand
CCGAGCTTCCCGAGTCCGACCGAGTCCTCCAACAGGGCATGGGTGCCGACGAGCAACGTGCTGCCGGCATCTTGCCGGCAGGGCTCGCCCACCACCGAAGGCGCGAGGCCCGTCGCGGACAAGCGGACGGCCTCCGGTTTCGCCCCTGCGAGCGGGACTCTGGCAGCACGCTGGCCCGGCGTGCTGCCGGCATCTTGCCGGCAGGTCTCGCCCGCCACCGAAGGCGAGAGGCCCGTCGCGGACAGACGGACGGCCTCCGGTCTCGCCCCTGCCAGCGGGACGCTGGCAGCACGTTGGCCCGACGTGCTGCCGGCATCTTGCCGGCAGGGCTCGCCCGCCACCGAAGGCGCGAGGCCTGTCGCGGACAGACGGACGGCCTCCGGTCTCGCCCCTGCCAGCGGGACGCTGGCAGCACGCTGACGATGGTTGGCCGTGCGGAGATCCACCGCGATGCCGAGCGGTCCGAACCACGTGGCAAGGTTGCGGTGGAGCTGCGCCGCGAGGATCTCGGTCGGCGCCATCAGCGCCACGTCGCATCCGCTCTCCAGCGCCATCAGCGCGGCACCGGCGGCGACCACGGTCTTGCCCGATCCGACATCGCCTTGGAGCAGCCGCCGCATCGGCACCGGCCCGGCGAGGTCGGCGCGCAGCTCGCGCAGGACCCGCACCTGGGCTCCCGTCATCTTGAACCCGAGCGCGGCGAGGAACGGTTTCATCAAACGGTTGTCGCCGCCGCACGGGAACGCCCGCGCGTTGCGCTCCAGGTTCTGCCGACGGCGCTGGATCTCCAGTTGGAGCGCCACGAACTCGTCGAGCGCCAAGCGGCGGCGCGCACGTTCGGCATCGGCGATCTCGACCGGAAAATGGAGCACGCGCAACGCGTCGGCGCGGGTCGGGAAGGATGCCGGGGAACCGGGGACCTGAGGGGAGAGGGAGACGCTCTCCCCTGCCCCCTTTCTCCCCTGCTCCGCTGTCCCGACCGGGACCAGTCGCGGTTCGGGCTCGCCCACTTGGCCCGCGAACTCCTCGACCGCGCGCCATAGGAAGCTGCGCACCGATCTCTGGGGCAGCCCTTCGGTGAGCGGATAGACCGGCACCACGCGGTTGATGTGGACCGTGACGTCGTCGCCTCCCTCGACCTTCTCGGTCTCGGGATGGTCCATGGTGCGGGGCTTCAGGAGATTCGGTCTGCCGAAGACCATGACCTCGTCGCCCACCGCGAAGATGCGTTCCAGGAACGGCAGGTTCCACCAGCGGCAATGGAGCCGGGCCGAGCCGTCCTCGATCACGAACTCGTACACCGACCGCGTGCCGCCGCGGAGGCGCTTCACCCCGGCCGCGACGATCTTGCCGAAGACCGTCGCGCTCTTGCCCAGCTCGAGCTCGCGGATGGTGATGAACTTCCGGCGGTCCTCGTATCGCCGCGGCGCGTGCAGCAACAGGTCGCCGACGGTGTGGATCCCCAGCCGGCCGAGCTGGAAGACGCGTTCAGGTCCGACCCCGCGCAACACCATCACCGGCGACGCCAACGACCGCGCGGCATCCCGGGCGACAGCCGGGGCGGGCGGTGTGACGGGTCCATGGGCCGGAGGCACGCCGGGAATATGCCACGGGACGCAAGCCGGCACGAACCAAACGAAGCGACGCGGCGTCCCTCCCCGCCGAGAGTTCCCGCTTGCCAACATCGGCGTCGTGGCGACCTTCCTGCGACGCCCGATCCGGCCGGTCCTTCCCCGAATGAACATCCGCATCCGCTTCCCCCTCGCCGCGATCGTCGCCGCGGTCTCCTTGTCCTGGTCGTCCGCCGCCGTCCCACCGCCGGCGCAGCTCTTCCCGGAGGACACCTTGGTGCTCGTCACCGTCCCGGCATGGCCCGAAGCCAAGGCCGCGTTCGACAGCGGCAACTACGGCAAACTATGGGCCGATCCGGCCATGAAGCCGTTCCGCGACAAGCTGGAGGCCAAGTTCACGGAGAAGGTCCTCGGCGACCTCGAGAAGGAGCTCGGCATCAAGACGGCCGATTATCTCCCGCTGCTCCAAGGGCAGCTCTCGGTCGCGCTGCTCCAGAACGGATGGAACCTGGCCGACGACAAGACCGAGCCGGCCGCCGTGCTCGTGCTCGACACCAAGGACAAGTCGGACCAGCTCAAGTCCAAGCTCGCCGAGGCGCGCCAGAAGCTCACCGAGGCCAAGCGCGCGCTGAAGACCGAGAAGATCCGCGACGTGGAGTTCACCACCGTGGTGCTCGAACCGCCGAAGGCGAAGCCGGATGCCCCGAAGTCCAAGGAGGACGAGGAGGAGGACGACGACAAGGACGGCAAGACGCCGAGGAAGACCGAGCTGACCTTCGGGCAGGTCGATTCCGCGCTGGTGGTCGGCGATTCGATCAAGGCGATCGAGAAGGTCGTCGCCAAGCTCACCGGCGGATCGGTGCGGTCGGTCGGCGACACCGCGGAGTTCCAGGGCAGCGAGAAGGCGGCGGCGTTCCGCGGCTCGTACGCGTTCGGCTGGGTGAACGTCGCCGCCGTCTCAGGCGTGCTCGGGGCAGGGGCCGACATGCTGCGACCGCAAGCGGCCGCGCTGGGCATCGACCCGAGGAAGGCGCTCGCGGCGTTCGGCATCGACGGCCTGCGGAGCCTCGCGTTCTCCGCCCAGCAGACGCCCGAGGGCAGCTTCGGCATCTTCGCCGCCGGGGTCCCCGAAGCCAAGCGGACCGGTCTCTTCAGGCTGATCGCCTTCGAGCCGAAGGACGCCGCGCCGCCCGCCTTCGTGCCGGCGGACGCCGTCAAGTTCCAGCGTTGGCGGATCAACGGGCAGAAGACCTGGGCCGCGCTCGAATCGATGTTGTCGGAGGTGTCGCCGCAGCTCGGCGGGTTCCTCCAGATGTCGATCAGCGCGCTGGGCAAGGACAAGGACCCGAACTTCGATTTCAAGAAGTCCTTCGTCGGCAACCTCGGCGACGATTTCGTGACCTTCGAGAAGGCACCGAAGGGCAAGACCATGGCCGAGCTCTCCGAACCACCCGGCCTCACGCTGCTCGGCTCCGGCAACGCCGACCAACTCGCCTCGGGCTTCAAGGCCGCCGCCGGCTTGTTGCCGACCGGCGGCGAGGACCCGAAAGAACGCGAGTTCAACGGGAAGAAGATCTTCGGCCTCAAGATGGGCACGCCCGGCCAGCCCGACAGCAAGCTGTTCGAGGTCGCGGCCAGCGGCGGGTTCGTCGCGATGGGAAGCAGCGCGGCGGTGCTAGAGGAGTATCTGCGCAGCGCGGAAGGCAGCGGCAAACCGCTCAAGGATGCTCCCGGTCTGGCCGAGGCGGCGCAGAAGGTCGGCGGCATGGGCACCGGGCTTTTCGGTTACCAGGACCAGCGCGAGACCACGCGCGCGATGTGGGAAGCGCTCCGCCAAGGCGGCGGGCTCGGCAAGATGGTCCCGGGCAGCAACCCCAAGTCCACGAAGGCGATGGACGAGTGGTTCGATGCCACGCTGCTGCCGCCCTTCGAACAGGTCGCCGGCCACTTCGGCATGACCGTCTACGCCGGCTCCTGGGACACTCAGGGCTTCAGCATCCGTGCTTTCGGCCCGAACGCGAAATGAGCGGCGGCGGTGTCATGTTCCGGACCGTGCCTTTCTCTCCGAAAGTGAAGCGGCGAGCCGGAAAACTCGCCGCTTCGGCGGTCGGATTGGGGATGCTGGCCGAGACATCCCGCGAGTTCTTCGCCAACGACACAATCGGGTACTACCGCTCGGATCCGGACCGATTGTTGACCGTTCTCGCTATCGCTGCCGCCGCCGGAGCAGCCACTTTCGTCCACGGACGGCTCTCGTCGTCTGTTCGCCAGCGGCTCCGGACCATCGCGAACGGGACAGCAGCCCTCGCGGTGACGGTGATCACCGGTTGGATGGCTTTCGGCTTCGCGTCGTTCGCCGGCTTAACCTCATCCTACGGTTGGACCGCTGAGACGAGGTACGCGTGGCTATGCATGACTATCGCCCTCGTTCTCGGTTCCGTCGGAGCGGTCGCCTTGTGGCACCGATTCCTTCGGTCGATGCGGACGCCCGCAACCGGGTCGCCATAGGGTTCCTTGATGGGTGATGGACCCGACATGGACCGCTTCGAGAAGCGCCTCCGCTTCGTTTGCGGCTTTCTCTTCGGTGGGATCATCGCTTTCGCCCAGATCGGCATGAGGGTGACGGCGTTCGGCGGTTGGAGTGGGTCGGCGGTCGGTCTCACGGCCGTCGTCAGCGGATGGCTGGCCATCCGGTTTGGCGACGACTTCTGGCGAAGTGTCGTGGACTGGTGGTTCCACAGGGACTGACAGCCGGTCGCGAGCCGCGGTCCGTCCGCGATTTTCCCAGTTTTTCCGGCACCTAAGGATTGTGCGGCCCGTGGCCCGCACGGCACGATGCATCCCATGTGGCAGTTCCTGCGCCAGATCTCGCTGACCCATTGGATCCTGATCTCGATGCTCGCCGGCGGGCTCATCGGCTGGCTGTTCCCGGCGGAAGCGCAGCAGCTCAAGCTGTTCTCGAACATCTTCCTCAAGGCGATCAAGTGCATCCTGGTGCCGCTCGTGTTCGGCACCTTGGTCGTCGGCATCGCCAGCCATAGCGAGGACCTCAAGGCGGTCGGCCGGCTCGCGCTCAAGTCCATCTTCTACTTCGAGGTGGTGACCACGCTGGCGCTGCTCATCGGCCTGGTCGCCGTGAACCTCACGCGCCCCGGCGACGGGATGACCTTGCCGGCCCATAGCGCCGCCGAGGGCGTCACCGCCGGCAAGGTCACGCTCTCGGGGATCATCGAGCACATCGTGCCCAGAAGCTTCTTCGAGGCGGCGGCCGCGAACGACGTCCTGCAGGTGGTGTTCTTCGCCATCGTCTTCGGGGTCGCGTTGGCGCAGACCGAGGGCAAGCCGCGCGAGCACATGCTCCAGTTCTGCGAGGGGCTCACCGAGGTGATGTTCAAGTTCACCGGGCTGGTGATGATGTTCGCGCCGATCGGCATCGGCGCGGCGATGGCGTACACCGTCGGCCACAGCGGGCTCGGGGTGCTGCTGAACCTCGCGAAGCTGATCCTCACCCTCTACGCCGCCCTGGCGGTGTTCTGCCTCGTCGTGCTGTTGCCGGTCGCGCTCTGGGCGGGCATCCCGGTGCGCCGTTTCCTTACGACCCTGCGCGAGCCGATGCTGCTGGCGTTCACCACCACTTCTTCGGACGCCGCGATGCCCGAAGCGATGAAGCGTCTCATCGGCCTCGGCGTGCCCAAACGGATCGTGTCGTTCGTGATGCCGCTGGGCTATTCCTTCAACCTCGACGGTTCCACGCTCTACCTCGCCGTCGCGTCGGTCTTCGTCGCGCAGGCGGCCAAGGTGGAGCTCACCATCGCGCAACAGGTGACGATGCTCATCACGCTCATGCTGACGAGCAAAGGCATGGCGGGCATCCCGCGGGCG
>JANNAJ010000644.1:0-5486 GCA_031384285.1 Verrucomicrobiota bacterium | reverse complement strand
CCGGCAACCTGTTGCTCGGTGATGGCTCGGTCCAGCAGACCACGTCCGGCCGCCTCCGCGAGCAGGTCCGTGACGCCGGCGTGTCCGTCGGTGGCGACCAGGAGTTCCTGTTCCCGAAGCGCTAAGCTTCACGATTCTTCAAAAGGGGCAGCCGCAAGGCTGCCCCTTTTTTGTTTCTGGATCCGGGCGGCCCGACCACGGATCCGGGTCGGACGCCATGCCAAGAACCGCGCCAGGACGAGGCATCGGAAAGGCCGGGGACGGGCACCATTCGTGAGCCCGGAGTTCATGGTTTCCGAGACGCAGGCGACCTAGGCGCGGTCGCGAGTGGTGCGAGAGCAGATCATCGCCGACTTCTGGAAGAACCCGCTGCTGCACCTCGCCGAGGTCACCGATGCCGACCACCGCAAGGCCGCCGCAAGGCCACCGCGCTGCTGCGCCGACACGCCGACACGTCCTACCCGTTCTGCGCCGCAATCCTGTTCGTCGTGATGCAGCGCTTCGGCGTGAGGCGGGTGGCGGCCTTCGACGACGACTTCCGCCAGTTCTTCGGGCTCGAGATGGTCGGGTGGTTGACCGACTGATCCGCGTTGCCATCGCGGTCAGGTTGGTAAGCTTGGACGGCCTTTTCACGGTGGAAGCAACGGCGTGTCGCCAAACTCCAAGGCCTTGGTGTCCGGGGCGTGGACCAAGTTCAGGACCGAGCCGTCGGCTTTCCCGTAGATGCGGAGCAACTTGCCATCAGGGGTCGCCATCTCCTCTTTGGATCGCGTCACGATGGCATCGGATCTGGAGTCCATCAGTTGCTTCATGGTCGCCAAGTCGGGGACAAGGATCTCGAACTCCGCGAGCTCAAACTGGCCCCAGTCCGTCGGGCGCACGGCGAGGCTTTGACTGAGCACTTCAGCGGGGTGGCCATCCACGAACAGGGGCGCTGTCCGTGCCTCGGATGAAAGTGAGTCGGCGTCTTTCGCCAGCCGGTTCAGTTCGCGGCCGACCAGCTTCATCGTCTTGATGCCATCGACGTGATGCGCGCCGAGCAAATCGCTCTCGAAGAGTTGGTAGCCGGCGACGGGGCCCGGCGGCTCGGCGCTGGCGGCGGATTTCGGTCGGAGGCGTGTCGCCGGTTGAACCGTCCGGGCGGCTTCGGAGCGCAGACGGGAAATCTCGCCCCGCAGCCGAAGCAGCTCGTTGTGTCCGGCACGCAGCCGGGCCAGTTCGTCATTGTCGCTGCCAGGGGCAGACCTGGACAATCCTGGTTGGTCGGCGGATCGGGCGGCACGCTCCAACAGCTTGGCGTTCTCGGCTCGCTGCAGTCGCAGCGCGCGGTTCTGCACGACAAATGAAGTCACGATGGTGGCGGCCAAGATGATCGCCGCTGTGATTTTGAGTTTGGTGGAGGCCATGAGCGAAAGAAGTCCGAAGGTGGAAGAGGTCGCCGCGGCGGCGAGCGCAACGGTGGTTATGGTGGCGGCCAGCGTCGCCGGGGCGGCCGTGATGGCGGGTCCGGCCAAGGCCACTGCAAGTGCGGAGGCGGTCGAGGTGACGCCGCGCTTCGCCAGCCGGGCGCGGAGCTTGTCGAGCGCGCGGTCCACGCGCATCCGCGCCGCGTTCTCGCCCAGGCCGAGGCCGAGTCCGATCTCCGCGAAGGATCGTTGTCCGAAGAAGCGTTGCACCAGCGGGTCGCGGTCGGCCGCGGCCAGGTCCAGCAAGGCGTCGTCCAGCACGGGGGCCAGCCGCGACCAATCGGTGTCGTCCACGAGCGTCCGCAATTGCATGGCGATCTCCTCCCGTCGGTGCCGCCGGCTTTCCGCCCGGAGCTGTTTCGCGGCGACGAAGCAGGCGTGCTGGTGCAGCCAGCCGGCGACAGAAAGTTGGGCCGGCAACGCGGCGGCCTTGCGGGCGAGGTCGATGAAGACCAACTGGCACACCTCCTCGGCCAGCGCGGTCCCGCCGCCACAACGGCGTAGCGCGACCGAATAGACGAGGTCCAGATGGCCCCGGACGAGCGCGGCAAAGGCCGTCTCCGAGCGATGCTCGGCGAACTCCCGGAGCAGGGCGGCGCTGTCGGAGGCGGCGTTCACTTCAACCAAGGAAACCCGCCGCCCGCCCGGACCGCACAGGAAATCTGCGGCGGGACCTCAACCAAGCCCGGCCGTTGGGGACGAACCCTGGACACGATCGCGTTCCGCGACGACCGGCAGACGCACCACGCCGAGGCGCGCGAAACGGTGGCGACGCTGTCCCGGGAACGGGCGCGCTTCGTGGGCACGGCGTTCGTGTTCGCCGAGACGCATACGACGTTCGCGAGGTCGCGGGCCCCGCGGGAGCGGATCAGCGCCGACTTTTGGGAGAACCCGTTGCTGAACCAGGCCGAGGTCACCCACGTCGACCACCGCAAGGCCATCGCGCTGTTGCGCCAGCACGGCGACAAGTCCTACCCGTTCTGCGACGCCATCTCGTTCGTTGTGATGCAGCGCTTGGGCGTGAAGCGGGTGGCGGCCCTCGCCGACCACTTCCGCCAGTTCGGCGGGCTCGAGATGGTCGGGTGAGTGTCCGCAGGCAGCTCACGGCGGCGGCGCCTGTTTCTGGGTGGCGTCCAAATCTTTGGGCGCTTCGCCTTCCACCACCACCTTCCAAACGGATTCGTGGAGACGGAGCAGGAACGGGAACGTGTTCGTCCGCCCGTTCCCGATGTCCTCGTAACCGAGGCTCAGCTTCAACGTGCCGTCGGGATTCGTGTCGATGCCCTGCAGTTCGATGAACCGTTTACCACTGAACGAATTGCTCATCAGCTTGGCCAGGAAATCATGGTGCTTGGCCGCGTCCGCCGCTGGGACGTTGGCGGGCAGCTCCAGAAGCTCAGAGACGCGGGCGTGCTCGCCCGCGGTGGCCGCCCAGATGAACGAGCTCGCCGCCATCTGTGGCGTGGCCGCGCCGACATCACCGAGGTCGGTGCGGAACCGGGCGGGCGGAGCAGGTGGCGCCTTGTCCCCGGCGGTCCGCGGCACGGGCTTCTCCGGGACCGCCGTGCGTGCCGCTTGCCGCAACTGCCCCACTTCCCCGCGGAGCCGCAGCAGTTCTTCAGCAGGCTGTCGTGCCCGCGCCGCTGCTTCGGCGCTCTGGGTGGCAGCTTCACGGGCAAGCCGCGAGTCCTCGGCGGCCTGGCCGGCACGTTGACGGAGGTCGGTGTTCTCCGCGCGCAGCCGGCGGGCTGAGAGTTCTTGTACCGCGATGGTAGTCCCGGTCGCCGCGATCAGCAGAGCGAGGCCGGCCGTCTTGAGTTTGGTGGAGGCCATAAATGAAAGGAGCCCGAGGGAGGAAGTGGTCGTGACCGCGGCGCCGAGCGCCGCGGCGGTGATGGTGGCCGCAAGCGTCGCCGGGGCGGCCGTGACGGCGGGTCCGGCCAAAGCGACTGCAAGTGCGGAGGCGGTCGAGGTGACGCCGCGCTTCGCCAGCTTGGCGCGGAGCTTGTCGAGGGCGCGGTCCACGCGCATCCGAGCGGTGTTCTCGCTCAGGCCGAGGCGCGAGCCGACTTCGGCGAGCGGGCGTTGCTCCAGATAGCGCAGCACGATGGGGTCGCGGTCGGACGGGTCGAGCTCGAGCAGGGCGTCGTCCAGCAACGGGGCGAGGCGGGGCCAATCGGTGTCATCGGCGAGCGATCGGAGCTGCATGGCGATCCCTTCCCGTCGGCGTCGGCGGTCCTCCGCGCGCAGCATCGTCGCCGCGACGTAGCTGGCGTGTTGGTAGAGCCATCCCGCGACGACCACGTCGGCCGGCAAGGCGGCGGCCTTCCGGGCGAAGTCGGTGAAGACGGTCTGGCAGATGTCCTGCGCCATTCCGGTCTGCCCGCCGCAGCGCCGCAGCGCGACGGAATAGACCAGGTCCAGATGATCGCGCACCAACGCGGCAAAGGCCTTCTCCGAGCGGTGCTCGATGAACTCCCTGAGCCGGGCGGCGCTGTCGGCGGCGTGGTCCACTTAATCCGAGGAAAGCCGCCGGCCCGCAAAATCGCACAAGAAATCTGCCTGGTCGGCCAGCGGACAGAGAAGCCCGCGAAACACGCGAAGGAACGCGAATCCAAAGCGGTGATAAAACGATGTGGGCAGGAGAATCCGATCCGGCCGTCGGGCCGCCGAAGGCTTCGCTGTTTCGCGCCCTTTCGCGTGTTTCGCGGGCACCGTCTCGGTTTCGCGGCGCGACACCCGGTCAGTTGCCCGGTCTGGCGGCAGGATTGCCTGTCTTTGGCTGGACTTGGTGCTCCGCCTCCCACGCGCTGAAATCGCCGTTGGGGGTACTGTGGATTTCGCTATGGCCATCGGCGAACCCGTAAGTCTTGCCCCAACCATCACCATATCGACCGCTCTTCTGCACCGCCTCGCGTTCCCGCAGCACGATTGCCGAGGAAGGGTTTCCGATGTCTTTGAGCGAGCCTTTGAAGAGGAGCTCATAGTCGTCGATCCGCAGATTTTTCATGAGCTCCGGATGTTCGGGGTCGGTATCGCCGGGCTTGATCTGGGCGGCTGCTACCTCTAGCGAATCGGGAAGGCGGTCAAGATGGTCGGACGCGTACATGTGCATCCCCAAGACCAGATACTTGGCTTCGGTCATGCGCCGGATGGCATACGCCCTGATAGCGTCCTTCGCCTCGTCCTCGGTGGCGGCGGATGGCGTGGAGGCCGAGCCGGCTTTTGCCATCGAGGACGCGCGGTTCGCGGCGGCCAACTGCTGCCGTAGCTGCCCCACCTCGCCGCGTAGACGCAGCAGCTCCGCCGACAGCGATTGCTGGCGCCCTGCGGCCTCGGCGGTCCCGGCGGCGGCTTCGCGTGCGAGCCTCGTGTCCTCGGCTGCGGTATCGGCACGCTGACGCAGTTCAGCGTTCTCCGTGCGCAGTCGGCCGGCGGAGAGCTGTTGCAGCGCGATGGTGGTCCCGGCGGCGGCGATCAGCAGAGCTGCGCCGGCTGTCTTGAGCTGGGTGGAGGTCATGAGCGAGAGGAGTCCGAAGTGGGAAGCGGTCGCGGCCGCCGCCGTCAACGCCGCAGCAGTGATGTTGGAGACCAGCGCCGTCGGGGCGGCCGTGACCGCTTGACCGGTCAACGCCACCGCGAGCGCGGAGGCGGTCGAGGTGACGCCGCGTTTCGCCAGCTTGGTGCGCAGCTTTTCCAGCGCCCGCTCCACGCGCATCCGGCTGGCGTTCTCGCTCAGGCCGAGCTTCGAACCGATCTCGGCGAGCGGACGTCGCTCGAAATGGCGTAGCAGCACGGCCGTCCGGTCGGTCTCGCCGAGGTCGTGCATGGCGGCGTCGAGCACGGGACGGAGACGCGCCCAATCGAGTTCGGGTCCGGTGTCGCGCTGAAGTTCCTGCATGGCGTGCGCCTCCTGTTCGCGCCGTTGGCGTCGGACCTCGCCGCGGACGTGGCGGGCGGCCATCCGGTGCGTGGTGGTGTAGAGCCAGCCGGTGAGCGCCGGGTGCCGCGCGAGCCGGC
>JANNAJ010000629.1:0-1544 GCA_031384285.1 Verrucomicrobiota bacterium | reverse complement strand
CGGTGACGACGCCGCGCTGCACGGCGATCGCCGCGAAGCGCCCGTTCAGCCAGGTGATGGACAAACCCGTGAGGCTCGCCGGGAACTTGGGGCCCTCCGGGGCCGCGGACCCGGGGCCGACGGCCGGGGCCGGGGCCGGAGCGGCGGGTTTGTTGCGGAGGGAGAGCATCGTGCCGGCGGCTCAGAGATGCTTGATGAGGCTGGCGGTGGCCGAGGCCATGTCGGCCTGGGCGTTGAGCACGGCCGAGTTGAGGCCGCCGGAACTCGGGTAGCCGGCCGCGGCCCAGTTCCCGTAAGCGTTCAGATAGGCGATCATGTAGTTGTACACCTGCAGCTTGGTGGTGCCGCCCTGCGCATCGGGGTTCTCCGGCGCGGTGTTGAAGGTGTTCACCGCCGCCTGCGCGTCGTAGCCGACGAGCGGTCGCGCCCCGTAGCTCGAGTACAGGCGGTCCCGCCACGTGCCGCTGTCGTAGACGAAGGAGAGCGAGGTATCGACCGTCTCCGTGGCCTGCAGGCCGCCGGTGATCGCGTCCGATCCGCCGCTGTGCGACCAGAGGTAGACCATGGTGTTGTCGAGCAGCCAGATGCTGTAGGGCGCCGAGGGCGGCACCACCGCGCCGGCGACCGCGCTGTTGTCCACCGAGTAGCGGCCTTGGGAGGAGCCGACCCGGTTGAGCGAGACCTCGTTGAACCACTGCGACATGTTGATCCGTTCGATGCGCAGGTCGTCCGGGTTGCCGGTCCACGTCCACAGGGAGGGCTTCGTGTTCGGCGCGGTCGCCCAGATGTTGGTGAACGTGGTGTTCGAAGGGATGCCGCTGACGATCGTCGACGGCAGCGCCACGCCAAGGCTGGAAACGATGATCAAGCGCGGCGACAGCGGGGCCTTCGATCCGGCGACGCCCTGGGTGTAGGGCAAAAGGCCGCCGGTCGCGGGCGATCCGTTGGTGTATTGGCCGATGTGCAGGGCAGGATCGATGAGGATGACCCGGGTGGCCCCGCGGCTGTTGTACTGGGCCTCCGCCGTCTTCCAGCCGATCTCCGGGCCGACCGTGCTGGCGAAGTTCGTGTCCGACGGGATCGTCCGCGTGCGGAAGACGTACTTCTGGAACCCGTCCGCCAGCGACCGCAGCGCGACCTGCTCGGTCTCCCGCGTCTGCTGGTCGAGCAGGCGCAGCAACAGCGGGATGGCCGCCGCGGCCAGCAGCACGAGCACCGCGAGGACGGCCAAGAGCTCCAGGACGGTGAACCCGTCGCGGGCGGCACCACGGTGTGCGGAGGTCGTGGTCTTCATTTGGCGAGGTTGTAGGAGAAGTGGTCGAGCCGGGCCTGGCTGTCGTTCAGTTGGCGCATCTCGGGCACCTGCTGGGCCGAGGTGCTGCCTCCCACGGGGAAGCCGGCGTTGCCCCAGAGTCCGTAGGTCCGGAGGAAGGCGAACATCTCGTCGACGACCGCCTGCTGGTCGGCGCCGAACCGGCTGCTGCCGGTGGGCACCGCCGCCGTGGCCAAGAAGCTGTCGATTTTCTGGCCGAAATCGCTGGTCG
>JANNAJ010000605.1:0-15711 GCA_031384285.1 Verrucomicrobiota bacterium | reverse complement strand
CTGAAGCGCGGCCCGTTGCCGCCGGTCGAGGCGCTCCGGCTGGTGAAGGAGATCTGCGCCGCGCTGGAGGCCGCCCATGCCGAGGGCGTGGTCCACCGGGACGTCAAGCCGTCCAACATCCTTCTGGCGGCGGACGGCACGGTGAAAGTGGCCGACTTCGGCATCGCGGTGTCGGGTGGCCCACCCTCGGAACGCCTCACCCGCACCGGGATCGCCGTCGGCACGTTCGAATACGCGGCCCCCGAGCAGGCCGCCGGCACGGCCGTGGATCCCCGCAGCGATCTCTACAGCGTGGGCGTGCTCTGCTACGAACTGCTCACCGGCAGATTGCCGCGCGGCATCTTCGATCCGCCGTCGAAGGTGAACGCGGCGGTCAGTCCCGCGATGGACCCCGTGGTCCACACCGCGATGCAGAGCGATCCGGACCGCCGCTATCAGACCGCCGCGGAGTTGCACCAAGCCATCACCCGGTCGGAGACCGGCCTGCCCCTCCATCGCCGCCAGCCTCGGCTGATGGTCGCCTGCATCGGCCTGCTCCTC
Source organism: Verrucomicrobiota bacterium (assembly GCA_031384285.1). Classification (GTDB taxonomy): domain Bacteria; phylum Verrucomicrobiota; class Verrucomicrobiia; order Limisphaerales; family UBA9464; genus CAIVQB01. The sequence goes on along the minus strand of JANNAJ010000605.1, from coordinate 15,171 downwards.
GTGTGCGGTATCGGTCTCATGCTCTTCACGAACCGCGCACGCAAGACTCGGCCGCTCGGCTTCGAGTCCGGGCCGACCGCCGCGCTCGCGCCGCTGGCCGCGAGATTGGAGGCCGGGTTCGCGACCTTCACCCGGCCCGGCGCGGACCTGAAGCCCGTGCGGCAATGGACCATCGAATGCGACAAGCTGGGAGAGCGCATGATGGATGCCACGGGCAACCCGGACGCGTCGGTGGCCTTCTTGTCGGGGTGGATCTCCCGCTTGGAGGAACTCCGCGCCCGGTTCCCCGATGAGGCGCGGTGGACGTTGGCTTTGGCCACGTTGCTACAACGGCGCGGCGTCAACATCGAGAAGGTGGAACCCGCGATCGCCCTCAAGGCGTTCCAATACGCCTGCGCCTTGCGTCAGTCGGCGCTGAGACGGATGCCGGACGATGCGGTCGCCCGCCACGACATGGTAACCAGCCTGTGCAAGGTCGTGGACGGCCACTTCGCCTGCAAAAGCTCTCCGGAACAGATCTTCGCCTCCTGTCAGGAAGGGGCGCCCATCTTTGCCTCGATCCGCGGCCGTGGGCCGAAAGAACAGCACTTCGACCACTATTTCGGCGCCGCCACCGCGACCGTGCTCGACCGGATCATGAGAGAGGACCCGGCGCAGAAGCCCGGCGTCCGAGCCGCAGCCCGCAGCACCTTGGCCGCGATGCTGGAACCCCGGGACGACATGCCGGAACCGCTGCGTGCCGACACATTGGCGACCCGCGAACGGCTGCGGCGCTTGGCGGAGTGAGATCGGAACAAACTCGTCGGCCGGTCCACACGATCCCACTCAGCCCACCCCTGAGCGACCCCGCGGGCCTTGCCATGAGGCGGCTTGGCCTGAGCGGCGCGATTCCCATCACCACGGCGCCTCAAAAATATCTGCGGACACCCTGTCACAGTTTCCACGGATCGACGCAGAACCCTGTGACCGCCGTTGTCAGACGACATGGCCGAGAAACAGAAAAATTGTAAACCACCACCCACTCCATGCACTCCATCCGAATCCAGAAGACCGGTAGCTGCCTCATGGCCGCTGCGGCCCTGCTGACCTCGCTGACCCCGACGAGCACCCAAGCCGGGGTCTTCCTCACCCTCTCCTCCGCCAACGTCATCGGAGGTTCTCCGGTGTTCTTCAATAGCGTCTACAACGTCGGGGGCCCCTCTGGATATCAGGCCGGCAATATCTTCAACCAGCAGACCGGGGCCGTGGACATGTCGACGCAACCAGGCAACGCGTGGTTCCCCTATGAATTCGGGGACACTTCCGGGACCGTGAACCGCTTCGTCACAATCGATCTCGGTTCGCCGACGGTCCTTTCCAGCATCGAGATCTTCAACAGCAACCAGCCCGATCGCGGCACGCTGCATTTCAGCCTCGCCGGCGGCAATTCGATCCAGTCCGGTGCCCTGGACCACGGCATCAGCACCGGTTCGGTCGTGAGCAGCCCGGTTTCCCTCCTCGGCTCGACGTCCCTGACCTACAGCACCGCGAACCCGGTGCTCGGACAAACCTTCACGATCTCGGACCCGACCGCCTATCGGTATCTCAACCTGCTGCTGATCGACGGCCAATCCAACGCCCCCCTCTCAGGTCTCGGCTTGGCTGAGGTGCGCATCTCAGCGGTCCCGGAACCCTCGGAATATGCCGCCGCCACCGGCTTGGCGTTGATCGGCTTCGTCGCTTGGCGTCGCCGCCGATCCCGCTGAAGCGGCCGGACCTCGCAGTCCCCGACGGCCACCGCTGGATCCCGGCGGTGGCCATTTTCATCGCCACCCTCTCCTTCCTTTCCGCTCTCATCGCCCATCGGAGCCAAGCACCGGGATCGCTGCGCTGGACAACCCGCCATCCCTGCCTACTTTGCAATCCGGATCCCAAAGCCTCGACCGCCCCCACCGCAGATCGCGGTCGGAGAAAGGTCAGGCGTCAGCCCCGCCACGATCTTATGCCGACAACCCCGTCACCATTGAAGCGAGCCTTCGCCGCCGCCAAGCGTGCGCTCGGACCCCAGTGCTACGGATCGGGAGACCGGCTGTTCGCCTGCCCGATGTGCGGGCACGATCATTTCGACACCGGACAGTATATCGCGGCATTCGGGATGCACACGCTGGTCTGTGCCGAGTGCCGTCATGTGGCGCTCTTCGAGACGATGCCGGAGCGGATCGAGGCGTGACGTCGGACCGGCGCGCTGCGCGGCGATGATCCGTGGGATGGAAGAGGTGGGCGACGCGGCGAAGGACTGCGACACCGCCCGTTTCTTCCGCACGCCGCCGGAACTCCGGTAGGAGGCCTGTGGCGACCGCGGGGGCATTCGGTGAACGGGCGTCGCCGGAACCACGGCGCGTTCTTCGTCGGCGAGGCCCTTCCAACGGCGCCTGTCCGGGAGGCATCTCGCGAAGGTTTGCCGTGCCGTCCGGGCGGAAACCTGTCACTAGCTCGCGTCGGACGTCATCCAACGTGAACACATCGACCGCCATCTTCTACCGCAGCGCGCCGGACCTCGCCGCGTGCCCGGACGAATCCATGCCGGAGTTCGCCTTCGCCGGGCGCTCCAACGTGGGCAAGTCGTCGTTGCTCAACATGCTCGTCGGCAAGCGCGACCTCGCCCGCGTCTCGGCCACGCCGGGCCACACGAAGCATCTCAATTTCTTCACCGTCAACGGCACCTGGCGGCTCGTGGACCTCCCCGGCTACGGCTACGCCAAAGTCGAGCGCAAGGAGCGCGGACGCTTCAGCCGCTCGGTGTCGGAGTACCTCGCCGAGCGTCCCAACCTCCGCTGTGTCTTCGCGCTGGTCGACGGGTCGCTCCCGCCCCAGGACTACGACCTGGAGTTCGTGGAATGGATGGCCGACAACGAGGTGCCGTTCGTGCTCGTGTTCTCCAAGACCGACAAGGTCGGCCCGGTGAAGCTCCAGGAGACCATCGCGGCGTTCACCGCCAAGCTGGCCGAATGGTCCGACCGTCCGCCGGAGATCCTCACCTGCTCGGCGGTCGACCGCGTGGGCCGGGCCGAGCTGCTCGCGATCATCGATTCCGAGCTCGAACCGGAGCAGAAAAAAGCGAAGAAGGCCGTGAAGCCGAAGCTCCCGCTCCGCGCCACGCCTTGGTGAACGGTGGATGCGGCGGGTCCGCGTGTCGCCATCCCGCGGTCCTTGGGCCCGTCGCCCACGGCCGCGCGCTCAGGCGGAACGATGCAGTAAAGGTCAGGGTGGAACAGGCCACCGTCCTGCTGTGGAGAGCTACTCGTCCGCCGCTCTGGGTGCGCCGGGAATGCAACTTTGGGTGGGTGCGCTGCCGGTGCCGGAACTCGGCGGCAAGTTGCCGCCGAGAACGGCCAAGTTGGCCGTGCCACCCGGATCCATCCGCATGGTTCCGGCTCAGGCGGTGCCCGCCAAGGTCACATCGCATTGGAGCACCAACGTGCCGCGGACCGTCGCCGTCCCCTGCGCCTGGACGAGGTTCCCCATCCGGCCGGTGACGCGGGCGTGCAGCGTGACGGTCTCGCCCGGCTTGGCGGTGCCGAGGATCTTCGCCGCGCGGATGGCGGTGAGCTTCAGACCGGTGAGCGGCGCGATGGCGGGATCGGTCTGCGCGATGATGCCGGCGAGCTGGGCGACGGCCTCGACCAGCAGGACACCCGGCATCAGCGGCTCGCCCGGGAAATGCCCGCGCAAGAAGGCCTCGTCACCGCGCAAGGTGAACTCGGCCGCGCCGCTCGTGCCGGGCTCGAGCGCCAACAAGCGGTCCACGAACCGGAATTCCGGTCCATGCGGGAGGCGGGCGAGAGCGTCGGTCATGGGCAAGGAAGTTGTCCGCGGAAAGCGCTCACTTCTTCAGCGGCTCGGTCACCTTCCACGTCGCGTCGACCGGCGACGTGAAACGATCAGGCCCGATGGCGGCGTTCATCACCGCGTTGGTGAAATCGTTGCGCAACCGGGAGCCGTCCGCGAACCGTAGCTCGGTCGCGGCGAGGGCGAAGCCTTCCGCCTTCACCACCACGGTGATCTCCGGCAAGAGCTTGCGGGCGGACGCCGACCTTGGCCGGAGATGGATCGCGTAGGTCGCCCCTTCCTCCGACAGCGAGAGCAGGTCGAACCGGCGGCGGAACTCCGCGGCGTCGCGCGGGAAGCCGGTGTCGAGCAGGGCGAGCGCGTCCTTCATCGGGCCCTGCGCGGCCTCGGCCAACGGATACCGCTCGGCGCGCTTGAGTTTCGGCGCCAGCACGAGCAGCTCATCGCCGGCCCGCAGCGCGATGGACAAGGGGGGCTGGCCGAGCTCCCAGCGGAAACGGTCCGGCGCGGCGAACCACACGTGGCCGGTCGTGGTGAGCGGCTGCGTCAGCGCTTTGAGATGGCGCGTCTGGACGAGATCCGCCGACCACGTCGTGACGTTGGTCTGGGCGGAGAGCCATCGGCCCAGCACGACGTCGGCATCGACCGCGAAGGCGCCGAAAGCGCGGCAGAGACAGACGAGCAACGCGCCCGCGAACGCCGCCCGCCCGAGCCGTGGCGATGCACGCCTCACGTCCGCTCCTCCTTCTCCGGCCTCCGGGGAGCGGCGACCGGCCATACCGGGACGAAATGGAACCATTGCGCCGAGAACCTACGCACCGCCGGCTCGAACGCACGCAGGATCCGGCCCGTCAGCCGGATCCGAGCGGCGCGGTCGCCCAGCTCGCGGCGGTCGTGCTGGATCGGTGGCAGCGTGTGCGCGATGTGGTCGCGGCCCTCGGCCACGACGAAGACCGGCAGCACGATGCATCCGGTCGCGCGCGCCAGCTCCGCGGCGGCGATGCTCGCGAGGCAAGGCCGGCCGAAGAACTCCACCTCGACCGCGCGCCCCTCGGCGGGACGGTCCACCAAAAGGGCGACCACGCCGCCGTCCTGGAGCCGCCGCACCACCTCGACGAACGCGAACGGGTCCTCGCCTACCACGAGGGTCTCGATCCCCCGCCGACGGCGTGCTTCGGCCCGCAGCTCGGTGAATCCTTCACCCGGCTCCGGCGCCGTGAGCACCAGCAGCTCGACGCCGCGCCGCGCGAGCAGCGGTGCACCGAACTCCCAGTTGCCCAGATGCGGCGTGACCAGGAGCACACCCCGCCCCGTCTTCGTCGCCGCGAGGAAGTGTTCCCATCCTTCACCGACCTGCGCGCGGTCGCCGAGCGGGACGCCGGCCTCGTGCCGCCAAAGATCCACCAGCTTGCGCGCGAAGTTCGCGAAGTTGTCCTTCGCGGCACGGGTCGCCGCCACCCGGTCGCCGTCGTGGACCGGCAGCAGGTTCTCCACGACCACCTCGAAGCGGTCCGGACGCGCGATGCGATAGGCGAGCGCGGCGAGCCTCGCCAGCGCGACGCAGAGCGGCTCGGGCAAGATCCGCCCGAGCCATCCGCCGGCGCGCCAAAGCCGCGCGCCATAGAGCGACGAAGGCTTGGGCGGCGACGCGCGCCCGGCGGCGGGTTCTTGGCGGGAACCTTTCTCGGCGATCCGGTGGGCGCTCACGTGGGCGCTCACGTGGGCGGACGGGACGCACGGGACTGGCGGGGCGCATAGCCCTCCTTTGTCTGGCTCGGATCGCCGGTCCCCGTTCCGGCAGACGGCCTGCCACCACAGCGGCAACAGGCCGCCGCACACGATGAAGACGCAGCCGACACCGACCGCGCAGACGAGGTCGAGACTGGCCAAGCCCGCGTTGCTGCTCCAGGCGAGAGACCCGAACCCGGCGATGTTCGCGCCCGCGCAGAGCGCCAGCGCCTTGCGGGTGGACGCAAGATGGGAGCGGAGGGGAGCAGCGGCGGAGGCGGTACGGGAAAATGTCCCATCCTTGTTCTCGTGGTCCGCGGCCCCGCTGCTCGCACGCCGGCTCCGATCGCGCCGCAGAGCGAGCTGGATGTGGATGGTGGAATCCACCGACGAACCGAGCAGCAGCGGGAGCGCGACGAGGTTCAGCAGGTTCCACGACCATCCGAGCAACGCCATCACCGCGACCAACGACGCGAAGCTCAGGCCAAGCGCCGCGAATCCTAGCAGCACTTCCTGCCAGCGGCGGAACGCGAGGCAGAGGAACCCGACCAACACGCCGCCGATGGCCGCCGTCAGCCACACCACGCGATGCGAGACATGCGCCAGCAGCGCGCCGCCGAGGGAATCCCAGCTCGTCGCCGTCACGCCGTCCGGAAGCCGGAGATCCACATGGCGCGACGCCGCCCCGGGGAGCTTCTCGACGATGCCGAGCGCGAGCCACCGGCCATCCGGTGAACGGGCGGCGAACTGCGACGTGAGCCAACGCGCCGTCGCGTTGGTCGGCCAGCCCGAAGCATCGGCGATGGATCCGGAACGCCATGCCGCGAAGATGCCGTCCGCCAGCGCGATCGAGTTCGACGTGAAGCCGGCGGACTCCGCCGCGCGATGGAATCCGTCGGAGCGACGGGCCAAAGCGTCCACGGTCGCGCGGTTCGCCACCGAGTGGTCGGGCCGGGGCCAGAACGCGGACGGGAGGTTGAAGGAGCCGCTCTCGCCGCGCTCCTTCGCGGCCGTCAACGCGGTCTCGGTGGCGGCGAGCTGCCTTCCCACGGTCGTCGCATCGACGCCGCTGAAGATCAGCCACGACGGTTCGTTGGTCCGGCCGAGCCGCGTTTTCAGGACGTCCATCGCGGCATAAGCCGGGCTCTGACGCGGGCGCAGCGGCTCGGTGCTGGACGTGAGCCGCGGGACACCGCGCCACACCAGCGCGCCTACGACCAAGCTCACGAGGAGCAGCGTCGGCCCGAAGGATGTCAAACGTCCCTGCGGCATGCACATGCCTTCGCCACCGGATCTGGCAAGAGGCGGGCGGGACGCCTGCGCCACGTTCGCCACGCGCGGCAGGTAGAACCACAGCATCACCACCGCGCCGATCAACAACCCCAGGGCCGTCAGCACCCCGAGCTGAGCCAGGCCCGGCAATCCGGCACAACCGAGCAGCAGGAACGTGCCGGCCGTGGTGACCGCGGAGTATCCGATCCCGGGCGCGACCTCGTGCCGCACACGACGGAGCCGGGACGCGGTCGAGCCGGGGTGCGAGGAAGAAGCCGATCGCTCGTACGGCGGCTCCTTCCCCTTTTCTCCCCCGCCCCCCTCCTCGCCTGCTTCCTCCCCTGCTCCGTCACGGGCTTCCTGATAGGCGACGAGACCGTAATCCACCGCCAGGCCCAGCAGGATCGCCGCGAAACCGAGGCTCACCACGTTCAACGTCCCGAAGATCAGACCGCCCGCCGCGAGCGTCAGTCCGAGCGTCAGCCCGAGCGACACCACCAGCCAGCCGAGCGGACGCCAGCTCCGATGGGCGATCCAGAACAGCACCGCGATCACCGCGATCGTGCTGATCACCGAGCTCCGCAGATCGCTCTCCATGCCTCCTGCGATCTCCGCGAGGAACGCGGGACCGCCGGTGAAGGAGACCTGGAGAGCGGAGGACGGGGCGCCGGACAGGGCGAGCGAGGAGCCGGTCTCGCGGCGGACCGATGCGACCCACTCCGTGGCCTCGCGGTAGTTCATCCGGTCCTTCGCCGGCGTCACGAAGACGACGCGGAACGTGCCGCCCGCATCGCTGAAGATCCCCGTGCCGTTGTCGAACCCGGGCATCCCGCCCGTCGCGGATCCCGGCAGCCGCGTCAGACCGAACGGATCGTAGCTGCTCCGCGCGATCTCCTGTGGATCGAGCGAGCTGGCCAAGGATCCCCGCGCGGCGTCGAGCTCGGCGGCGACGTTCTCCGGGGCGAGTCGCGCCGCCAGCTGCGCCACGGCTTCCGGCGGTTGCTGGAGCCAGAGCCAAGCGAGGTTCTCGGCGGCATCGGCGGGATGCCCGAGCCACGGCGGTTGCCAACGCGCCTCGCGCACCAGCTCCGGCAAGGCCGAGAGGCCCGTCGCCAACTTCTGCGCGACCTCGGCGACCTTGTCCGCGTCGTCGCCCTGCAACGTGATGAGCAGCTCGCGGGCGTTGGCGAAGTGCCGCTGGTGCAGCTGCAATCCGCGCACCTCCGGCAGCCCCTCGGGCAGGAGGTCGAGCACCTCGACATCGAAGCGCAGCCGGGCGAGCCCCGCGACGAGCGGGACCGCGAGAAGGAGCCAGAGCCAGCGGCGACGAGACATGCGTGCGGCGCAGTGATACCGACAATCCCGCCCGAGAAGCGGAAAAACAGAAGGCCCGGTATCATTCGACAGAAGGAAACGAAGGCGGACCGGTTTGCCGCCTCCCTTCGTGTCCTTAGCCACCTTTTGGTCCAAGACCCCGTTCAGGGCGCGCCGGCTTCCAACATCTCGCCGGTCCGCGGATTGCTCAGCTTCCAGCCGCCCTCGGCGGTGCGGGTCAGATCCCATCTCGGCGACGTCGTCGCGTGCGGCGGCAGCGCGTCGAGCTGGAACCACGGCACCCGGTCGGACGGAGGCGGCCCGCCGGCATAGGCTCCGGCCCGCAACGGCGAGGTCAGGCGCCAGCCGTTGGTCGCCGACTGCGCGGTGACCATCGGCAGGGATTGTTTGCTGAACTGTACCACCCGCGAGCCGTCGTCGCGGACCGCCACCAGCAGCTCGCCGACGAGCTCGGGCGCGTCGCGCCGCGGGCGCCACACCGCCTGCGTCTCCTGCACGCGCCATCCGGGCTGGGCGAAGTCCGCGGGCGGAAGCCGCGGCGTGGCGCAACCGGCCAAGAGGCAGAGCGGGCCGGTGAGCCAGCAGGCGAGCGGGCCGGAAGATCTGCGCCCTGTGTTCATCGCCGGGATGGCGCGGCCGTCGGACGGAAGGAGATCCGCGGGACGATCGGATGCTTCGACTGGAACCTCACCAACCAGAAGAAGACGCGCATGCGCCACTTCAACCGCCATCCGCCTTCCAGTTCGCCGGCGAGCACCGCGTTGACCGCGGCCGGGATGTCCCATTTCGGACGCGGTTCGAGGAACAGCTCCATGAACGGCGTGGTGTAGAAATGATCGACCATCTCCTGGTAGATCCGCATGGCGGAACGGATGCGCTTCTCGTAGGCCGCGAAGGACCGCGCGCCGTCCGTGCCCGCCACGAGCGACCGCAGCACCGCTCCGGTCGCGATCTTGGCCGAGAACATCGCGAGGAAGACGCCGCTGGAGAAGATCGGGTCGATGAATCCGGCGGCGTCGCCCACGCGCACGACCCGTGGCGAAGAAAAGGTCCGGTTGCCGTAGCTGTAGTCGCTCACGAGATGGAACTCGCCGACGGCCCGCGCGTCGTCCAGCCGCCCGGCCACGGGCGGGCTCGACGCGATCGCCTCGCGCAGCGTCTGTTCGGGAGACCGCTTGGCGGCGGCAAAGGCGTCGCGGTCCATCACCAGCCCGACGCTCACCTTGTTGTCGTCACCGCCCGAGGGATCGCGGGCCAGCGGGATGAGCCAGAACCATCCGTGCTGGAGCCGCACGATGACGGTGTCGCCGCCCTTCTCGCCGGCGTCGAGCCGCACGCCCTGGAAATGGGCGAAGACCGCGAGCTTCTTGAGCTTGGGGTTGGGGACCCGGAGCCCCTCCTGGTTGCCGGTCAGGTTGCCACGTCCGGAGGCATCGATGACGAACCGCCCGCGGAACGTCCGCGCCGCGCCATCGTCGTCCTGGGTCTCGACGGTCACGCCGTCGGCGTCCTCCGCGAAGCGCGTCGCCGAGGTGCCTTCGCGCACCTCGGCGCCGGAGGCCTCGGCATGGCGGAGCAGGATGTCGTCGAATCGCGCGCGCTCGACCTGGAAGGCCTCGGTGTGCCGCGTGAACGCGCCGTTCCGGAAGATGAACGCGGTGCCCTTGCTGCCGTTGCCGAGGTGGAACTGCGCGCCGCGCTTCACCGGGAAACCGGCGGCCCCGAGTTTCCCGAGCACGCCCAGCTCCTCGAAGATGGGATGGTTGTAGGGCAACAACGACTCACCGATATGGAATCGCGGGAACCGTTCCTTCTCCAGCACCAGCACGCGCCGACCGGCCCGCGCGAGCAATGTGGCGGAACAGCTGCCGCCGGGCCCGCCCCCGATGACGATGGCGTCGTACGTCTGCTCGTCCATGCGCCGAGAGTCGTGCGGGAACCGGGACGAGGCAAGCGGCCACGCGGTCCGGCCGAGGCTCCACAGGGCTCCGTGCCGGTTGACCCGGCGCCGCGGGCTTGCCTAGCTTCGAGGCATCCCATGAACGCTCTCCACGTCTTCTACGCCGTCGTCGCGACCAGCTTGATCGCCCAAGCCCAACAGGATGTCCTCGTCCGCTCGCGCAGCTCCGCCGTCCCCGGCGCCGGGACGACCTCGGCGCCGAGGACCGCGACGGCTCCGGCGCGCAAGGCGTATCCGCCGTATGGCTCGATTGAGCGGCTCTCGCCCGCTTTCGACGCGCTCGTCGCGCCCGGGACGCAGATGGAGAAGCTGGCGGACGGATTCACGTGGTCCGAAGGGCCGACGTGGCTCAAGCGCGACGGCGCGCTGGTGTTCTCCGACGTGCCGAAGAACCGCGCCTACCGCTGGTCCGAACGCGACGGCCTGTCGGTCTTCCTGGAGCCGAGCGGATACACCGGATCGGCGCTGCAGTTCCGCGAACCCGGGTCCAACGGGCTCACGACCGATGCCGCGGGGCACCTCTATCTTTGCCAGCACGGCGACCGCCGCATCTCGCGCCTCGATGGGAAGAAGTTCACGCCCTTCGCCGAGTTCTTCAACGGACGCCGTTTCAGCTCGCCCAACGACCTCGTGTTCGCCCGCGACGGCCGCCTGTTCTTCACCGATCCGCCCTACGGCCACGCGCTGCTCGACGCGAGCCCGCTGAAAGAGATCATGTTCAACGGCGTGTACGTGCGCCGCACCGACGGCTCGGTCGGCCTCGTCACCAGCAAGCTCACCTTCCCCAACGGCATCGGCCTCTCGCCCGATGAGAAGACGCTCTATGTCGCCGTGTCCGACCCGAAAGGACCGGTGATCATGGCCTTCGAGCTCGCCCCCGATGGCTCGGCCGGCAAAGGCCGCGTGTTCTTCGACGCCGCGCCGCTCGCGCGCCCGGACCGTCCCGGCAATCCCGACGGACTCAAGGTCGACGCCCGCGGCAACGTCTGGGCGACAGGTCCGGGCGGCGTGCTCGTGATCGCGCCGGACGGCACGCACCTGGGCACCTTGGTCACCGGACAACCGACCGGGAACTGCGCCTGGGGCGACGACGGCTCGACGCTCTACATCACCTCGAACCACGACCTGGTGCGGATCCGCACGCTGTCCAAGGGCATCGGATTCTGAGCCAGGACCGCGGGACTGGGCCTGTCTGAAAAGTAGGACAGTGCCTCTGGCCTGTCTGTTCCGGGGCTTCCAGCCCCACGCCAGACAGATGGTGCCACGGGCTGGAAGCCCGCAGGCAGACAGGCTGGAAGCCTGTCCTACTGGGCCGGCCAGCCTTTTCAAACGGGCTCTGAAACACGGACGCGACCGTCCGCGCTCCGTCGATAGGGATCGTCCCGGCTCTGAAGCACCCCACCCGGTCAAGGCGCCGGTCTCCGGCCGCGCGCCGGGTTGGGCAGGCGGACCCGGCGGATGACTTGGTCCTGCAGGTCGATGACATCGGATTCCAACCGGCGGTCCTCGAACGACACGAGGTTGGTCTGCCCGAGGAACTGGGCGCTGCCGTTCTTCAAGGTCCATCCGAGCAGAAAGAAGGTGTCGTCGCCCCATGGCAACCGATCGCTCGATCCGCCTCCGGACATCACGAGCTCGCCTTTGACCGGACGCAGCTTGGCAGGACCCGGCGTTTCCAGATAGGTCCGCCCGTCCGCGGCGATGTGGCTGAACCAAATCGTGACGACCGGAAGCGTCTCCTCCCCGAGCGTCCAGCTGCTCGCGAGCTGCGCGTTCGGCGGCGGAAAGAACCGCTGCAGGACGGCCGGCAGCCGCGACGCGAACCGGTCGGCCCACTCCGAGCGGAACCGCGGCTTCGGAGCGGACTGGATCCCGAAGGTCGCGCCGTGGAAACGCAACCGGCTCCCATCGGAGAGCCGGACCTCGCGACGGTCGCGGCCGCTCCCCGCGACCACGACGGCGATGGCGACGGCCAGCCCGACAATCGCCGCCCAGGTCCGTTTCCTCATGCCGGAGACCTGACCGGTCGGTATCGGCACAAGCAAGCCCGATGCCCTCGGATGTCGCGGGCAAAGATCATTCGCATCGATTTGCGGCGCCGATCCGCTACTTTGCCCGCGCCATGAACGTCCGCCTCGCCTACGGGCAGGGTCATCTACCGGTCGAGTTCCCAGAGGGCCGGACCACGGTCATCGAGCCGTCGCATCGGCCCGCGCTCGCCGATGAGCGCGCCGCCTTGCTCGCGGCGCTGGAACAGCCCATCGGCGCGCCGCCGCTGGAGGAGCGGCTCAAGCCCGGCGCGAAGGTCGTCGTCCTCTTCACCGATATCACGCGCGCGACGCCGAACCACCGGTTGATCCCGTGGCTGCTGGCCTACCTGGAGGAGAAAGGCGTCCGTCGCGAGCAGGTCACGCTGCTGAACCAGCTCGGCACGCACCGGCCCAACACCCGCGCCGAGCTGGAGCAGATGCTCACGCCCGAGGTCGTCGCCGGATGGCGCGTGGTGAACCACGAGCCGGAGGACCTCGACGCCTGCGTGGCGCTCGGCGTCACCCGGACCGGCGCGCCGGCGTTGATCAACCGGATCGCCGTCGAGGCCGACGTGCGGATCCTCACCGGCTTCATCGAGCCGCACTTCTTCGCCGGCTTCAGCGGCGGTCCGAAGGCCTTGATGCCCGGCGTCGCCCACGTCTCGACGGTGATGAGCAACCACGGCGCGCACCATCTCGCCTCGCCGGAGGCGACCTTCGGCGTCTGCGAGGGCAATCCGCTCTGGGAAGAGCTCCGCGACATCGCCCTCCGGGTCGGCCCGAGCTTCCTCGTCAACGTCACGCTCGACGACCACCGGGCGATCACCGGCGTCTTCGCCGGCGACCTGGTCGAGGCCCATCGCGCCGGACGCGAGTCCGTCCGCGCTTCGGCGATGCAAAAGGTGTCGGGCCCGTTCGAGGTGGTCGTGACCACGAACTCCGGCTATCCGCTCGACATGAACCTCTACCAAGGGGTCAAGGGGGTGAGCGCCGCCGCCCGCATCGTCGCGCCGGGCGGCACCATCATCCTCGCCGCGGAATGCCGGGAAGGGATCCCCGGCGGCAGCCCCTTCGACCGGTTGCTTCGCGAAGGTGGTTCGCCGGAAGAGATCCTCGCGCTGCTCGCCACGCCGGGTTTCCAGCGCCCGGAGCAATGGCAGGCGCAGATCCAGGCGCTGGTCCAGCGCCGCGCGACCGTCATGCTCCATTCCTCCATGCCGGACGCCGCGGTCCGCGCCGCCCATCTCGTCCCCTGCCCCGACATCGCCGCCGCCGTCGCGCGCGCGCTCGACCAGGCCGGACCGCGTTCGCGCGTCGCCGTCCTGCCCCAAGGCCCGCTCACCATCCCGTACCTCGCTTGAACGCCATCGCCCCCGTCCTCCGTCTCCTGCTACCGGCGCTGTTGCTGTCGCTGATCGCGGCCACGTCCGCGCCGGCCGCCGATCCTCGCCCCGCCGCGGAGCCGAACCGCAACCCGCGCCGCCAGGCGAAGACGCCCAACATCGTCCTCATCCTCGCCGATGACCTCGGCTACGGCGACCTCGGATGCTACGGCCAGACGAAGATCCAGACGCCGAACATCGACCGCCTCGCCGCCGAAGGCATGCGCTTCACCCAGGCCTACGCCGGGAACACCGTGTGCGCCCCGAGCCGCTGCGCGTTGATGACCGGCAAGCACTCCGGCCACGGACGCGTCCGCAGCAACGTGCAGGTGCCGCTGGAGCCCGAGGACGTCACCATCGCCGAGGTGCTGAAGAGCGCCGGCTACCATTGCGGGGCCTTCGGTAAATGGGCGCTCGGCTGGGAAGGCACCACCGGCCTTCCGAACCGGCAAGGCTTCGAGGAATGGCTCGGCTACCTCGACCAGGCCCACGCCCATGACTATTATCCGGCGATGCTCTGGCGGAACGAGGACCTCCAGTACGCCCTGCCCGGCAACCAGGACGGCAAGCGCACCGACTACGCGCCGAACCTCTTCCAGAAGGCCGCCGGCAACTTCATCCGGATCAACGAGGACGACCCGTTCTTCCTCTACTTCCCCACCACCATCCCGCACGCCAACAACGAGCGCGGCACGAACGGCATGGAGGTCCCCTCGCTCGGCGCGTATGGAAAGATGGATTGGCCGGAGCCCGAGAAGGCCAAGGCCGCGATGATCTCCCGGCTCGACGCCTTCGTCGGGGCGCTGATGGAGGACCTCAAGAAGCGCAAGATCGACCAGGACACCTTGATCCTCTTCACCAGCGACAACGGCCCGCACCAAGAAGGCGGCGTGGACCCGAAGTTCTTCGCCAGCACCGGACCGTTCCGCGGCATCAAACGCGACCTCTACGAAGGCGGCATCCGCGTGCCCTTCATCGCCCGCTGGCCCGGCCGGATCAAACCCGGCGCCGTCAACGCCCTGCCCGTCGCGTTCTGGGACCTGTTGCCCACCCTCGCCGACCTCGTCGACCGGACGCCGCCCAAGGACATCGACGGCATCTCGGTCCTGCCGACGTTCTTCGGCGCGACGCCCAAGCGGGCGCACGCATACCTCTATTGGGAAAGCCACGAGAAGGGCTACCTGCAGGCCGTCCGCGAAGGCGATTGGAAGGCCGTGAAGCTCGGCACCGACAAGCCGCTCGAGCTCTACGACCTCGCGACCGATCCCGGTGAACGCAAGGACGTCGCCGCGGCCCACCCGGACGTCGTCGGACGCCTCGGGGCCCACCTCAAAGCCGCCGCCGATCCTTGGACCCAGCCCCAGGACAGGTCCCCTTTCACCCGACAGAAATAGGTCGGAGCTGTTGCGGTCGAAGTCGCGTCAGCGTCGTGGAGTGCGGTAGTCCTCTACCGCTTTGGCCGGGGGCCTCCAATCACCCGAGACGCACGGCCATGGCCACCGCCCTCCCCGAGGAAAGCGCCAGTGGACTGGCGCACTCCAAAACCTCGCGGACTTTGCATGTTGCGGTCAAAGTCGCGTCAGCGTCGTGGAGTGCGGTAGTCCTCTACCGCTTTGGACGGGACCGCCGATCACCC
>JANNAJ010000590.1:0-8157 GCA_031384285.1 Verrucomicrobiota bacterium | reverse complement strand
AGTGATTACACAGGGGGTGCAGTAGGTAAAAACCCTAGCTAAATCAGATGAGAAACAGCCACCGGAAATCGGTCGAAGTTCCCTTGTCAAATGACGTAAACGACTTTAGAAGAGATATTTACAAGAAAAAAAAGGTCTTCTCTACTTTCGCCGAAAGGGCGCGCCTGGCTCGTGGAAGAGGCACTCGTTGCCTGATGGTGATGGCAACTCTACTCGTCGGTTCCTTAGGCACGCAAATCGCGATAGGGGAAACCCTTAGACATGTCCTGAGCTACTCGAACGAACGGACATTGGCGGAGGAAGGGGGGCTCCCGCAGGCTGAGATCGGCCAGATCGCCCAATCGGAGGACGGCTATCTTTGGCTCGGGACCTTGTCGGGTCTCGTGCGTTTCGACGGCGAGCATTTTTCCGTCTACAACCACCAGAATTCGCCCGCGCTCGGGGACGACCCGATCACGGCCCTGGCGACGGACCGCCAGGGATCGGTGTGGGCGGGCACATCCAAGGGCTTGGTCCGCTGGGATTCCGGGCGGATCATCCAAGTGGACTCCGGTGCCGGGGCCGCCGCGGCGGTCACCGCCCTTTCGCCGGCGACGGACGGCGGCCTGTGGGTCGGCACCGCGACGGGCGTCAACAAGGTCGCCGGCAACAAAGGGGCGATGCGTTTCGCGATCCCGGCGTCCTCGGGCGGAACCGGCCCGTCCTCGGTCACCGAACTTGCGGACGGCCTCCTGCTTGTCGGGACCCCGGGGGCTTGGATCGAGCTCGACCCGGCCACCGGGACCACGAGGCCGGCGTCGGACCGGCTCGTCCCGTCGATGTCGGTGACCGCGGTGTTGGCCGCCGATGCCCAAGGAAGAGCATGGGCGGTCGATCCGTCCGGCGTCCAGCAGCGCGCCGTTTCGGGATGGGTGCGTAGGCTCGCGTTTCCTTCCGAGTTTTCCGGAGAACCTTCCGGGATCTATGCGGATCCCGCCGGCGGCGTGGTGGTCTGGTTGCGGCGCTGGGGCGTGTTCCATTCGGACCCGGACGGCCTCGGGTTCACGCGGATCGCCGGCAGCGACCCGCAGTCGATCCGGCGGGCGGCCGCTGTCCTGCGCGACCGGGAGCAGAACCTCTGGGTCGGCGGTCCGGACGGCTTGGTGCGGCTCCATCGGCGCGCGGCGACGTTGTGGGGCATGGCCCAAGGCTTGCCGTCGGAACCGTGTTGGTCGGCGGCGGCCGGGATCGATGGGAGCATCTGGGTCGGGACGCAAAGCGGGCTCTTCACCGTGCCGGTCGACGGGCCGGCACGGAGCTTCCCGGGGCCGTTCCAGACCAACGCCGTGCATCTTGCCCTTCCGGCGCGCGACGGGCGGGTCTGGTGCGTCGTGGCGGACCGGAGCCTCTATTGGTCCGGGACCCCCGATGATCCGCGGAGCTGGACGCTCCTGCCGCTGGGCGACCGACGGGTCCGCGTGCTCTACGAGAGCCCCGGCGGCACCCTCTGGGCCGGCACGGACACCGGTGCCGTGCCGATCCGGGGCGGCCGGCCGGTGGCGTTCACCGACGAGGACCGGCTCGCCCGCATGGAGGTCTCGGCCATCTTCGAGGACCGCTCCGGCGCGGTGTGGTTCGGCACGCGCGGCGGCGGCGTCTTCCGGCTCACCGAGGGGATGCTGGTCCGGTTCTTCGGCCCGCAGACCTTGGGCGACGACAACATCTGGGCGATCCACCAGGATCCGGAAGGCGGTATGTGGTTCGGCACGAACCGCGGCCTGACCTACCACGAGAACGGGCGTTGGCATCAGATCACGCGCGACAACGGCCTCTCGGACCAGATCGTCCACGGCATCTACGAGGACGCCGGGAAGAACCTCTGGCTCACGGGCCCCCGGAGCGTGCAACGGGTCTGGCGGCCGGAGCTCGAAGCGGTGGCCGCGGGCGGCATCTCGCACGCGCGGACGCTCCGGCTCGGGCCGCTGGACGGGATCGACGGCCTGGATCTTGCCGGCGAACGGCAACCCTGCGGAGCGATGGACCGCTCCGGGCACATCTGGTTGCCCACCGGCCAAGGCCTGCTCCAGCTCGACCCGAATCGCCTGCAGGAGAACCTGAGCCCGCCGCCGGTCCTCGTGGAGGACGCCAGCTTCGAGGGCCATTTCATCGGGGAGACCTTGGTCCGGCGCCACAGCATCCCGGCCGCTGTCGACGACCCCGCCGTGCGGCTCGGCTCACGGATGCGGATCGCGCAGGACCAAGGACATTTCGTCCAGTTCCGGTTCACCGCGAACACCTTTCTGCAGCCCCGCAAGACGCGGTTCCGGTTCCGCCTCGTCGGACACGACCTGGAATGGCGGGAAGGGGGCGACAACCGGACCGCGATGTACGCCAACCTGCGGCCGGGCGACTACGATTTCGAGGTCCAGGCGGCCAACGCCCATGGCGTCTGGAACACCCGCGGCGCGGCGTTCCGCTTCTCGCTCGTGCCCCGCTTCTACGAGACCCGATGGTTCCAAGGCGGCTGCGTGTTCGGCCTGATGGGCGGCGGTGTCGGCTTCGCCCGGCAATATTATCGCCGGCGCGAACGTCGACTGGAGGCCGACCGCCTCGCGCTTGAACGGGAACGCAGCCGCATCGCCCGCGACCTGCACGACGACCTCGGCGCCAACCTGACCGGCCTCGCCATGCAGGCCGAGATCTCCAGCTACCGGCTCGTCGGCGGCGCCGCGCAGGAGCTCCTGGGATTCGCCCGTGCATCCCGCTCCATCGCCCAGCGTCTCCGCGAGGTGATCTGGGCCGTGGATCCGGAATGCGACACGCTTCGGAGCCTCGCCGACTTCCTCGCCATGCAGACCGAGCAGATGATCGGGCCGACCCAGATCCGCTACCGTTTCGACGCGCCGGAGGACCTGCCGGACATCCGCCTCCGTGCCGGCACGCGGCACCAGCTCGTGATGGCCGCCCGCGAGGCGGTCAACAACGCGATCAAATACGCGAAAGCCTCCGAGATCTGGGTCAAGCTGGAGCTCGGCCCGAAGGACCTGCTCTCGATCTCCATCCGAGACGACGGCGTCGGCCTGCCGTCGGACACCGCATCGGGCGCGCCGAAGCCCGTCGTGGGCGGCAACGGGTTGAACAACATGCGCCTGAGGCTGCGCTCATTGGGCGGAACTTTCCGGGTGTCGAGCGCCCCCGGAGCTGGCACGCTCATCCTGCTGGAGGTGTTGGTCGCCACGTTGACGGCGGCCGTCTCTCCGCAGGAGCAACCGGCGCATGAACACCAAGGTCGCGATCGTTGAGGACAACTCCAGCATGCGGGAAGGGCTCGCGGCCCTGATCCGCATGTCGAGCGGGTACACGCTGGTCGGCGCCTGCCGCAACGGCGACACCGCCGTCCGCGACCTGCCCGCCGTCGCGCCGGACGTCGTGCTGATGGACATCAACATGCCCGGGATCAGCGGCATCGAGACGCTCCGCCAGCTGCGCGTCCAGCTCCCGAAGCTCAAGGCGATCATGCTCACGGTCGCCACCGACAGCCGGCACGTCTTCTCCGCCTTCGAGTCCGGTGCCGACGGCTACCTCGTCAAGGACACCGAGCCGTCGCGCATCCTCGAGGCGATCAAGGAGGTCGAGGCGGGCGGTTCGCCCATCTCCAGCCCCATCGCCCGGTTGCTCGTGCAGAAGTTCCACCAGCAGGGGACCTCGGCGCATCCGGAGGAGAACCTCACGCCGCGCGAGGAGGAGATCCTCAATTGCCTCGCCCGCGGCTTCCGCGCCAAGGAGATCGCCGACGAGCTCGGCATCAGCATCCACACGGTGCAGACCCACGTGCGGAAGATCTACAGCAAGATGCAGGTCCGCTCCGGCGCCGAGGCCGTCGCCAAGTTTCTCACCCACGGCGGGTCCGGCCTGAACCAAGGCTGACCCCGTTCGTCGGCCCACTTTCGGTTGGAGCCGCGGCGTCTGGTTGCCTACCTTCGGCGCCTCATGTTCTCGCACGTCGTCATCTTCTGGACCGATCCCGCCAACCCCGAGGCCGCTGACCAGCTGCTCGCCGGGATGGCCAAGCACCTCAAGCCCATCCCGGGGGTGGTCCATTTCCACGCCGGCAAGATGGTGCCCAGCCACCGTGCCGTCGTCGACCAGAGCTACCAGGTCGCCCTCAACCTCGTGTTCCCTGACAAGGCGGCGGAAAGCGCCTACCAGGTCCACCCGATGCACCTCGACTTCGTGAAGTTCTGCAGCCCGCTTTGGAAGAAGGTCACGGTGTACGACTTCGCCTGATCGCGCTCACCGCGCCTGCCGCGGGCGGGACCGGATCGCCAAGAACGGAGCGCGCAGGCCGGGCGGAAGCTCCGGCGTCGCCCCCGCGCAGGAAGCGACATGCGACGCCACCGCGTTGGCGCGCGCGTTGATCACGTCGAGGTCCCAACCGGCGAGCAATCCCAAGGTCATCGCGGCGGTGAAGGAGTCGCCCGCGCCCACGGCGTCCGCGACCTGTGTCGGCACGCCCGGATGTTCCGACCAACGTCCGTCCGCCCAGAGCAGGCTGCCGCTTCCGCCGCGTGTGCAGGCGACCGCCCGCAGGCGATGGCGCGCCGCGAGCCCGGCGATCTGCGCGCGTTCGTCGCCCGCGAGCCGGAACATCCCGGCCAAGCGCGGCAGCTCGGAGTCGTTCACCTTGAGCACGTCCGCGAAGGCCAAGGACTCCTCGATCATCGGCGCCGAGTAGAAGTGCTGCCGCAGGTTCACATCGAAGACCCGCAGCGCGCCCGGCTTCGCGGCCCGGAGCAGCGACCTCAACGCGTCCCGGGCCGGCGCGCTCCGCTGAGCGAGCGTGCCGAAGCACACCGCGTCCGCCGAAGCCACGGCGCGGAGCCCGGACGGGCTCGCCGTGAGCGCATCCCACGCGACGCCTTCGTGGATCGTGAACCGGGGCTGTCCGTCGCCGTCGACTTCGACCGTCACCGTGCCGGTGGGCGCGACCGGATCCACCTCGACCGCGTCGGTCGCCAGTCCGAGGGACTCCATCCGCGCGATCAGGTCGCGGCCCGCCGTGTCGTCGCCGACGCGCGAGACCACCCAAGCCTTCGCTCCGAGCGCACCCGCGTGATATGCGAAGTTCGCCGGCGCGCCGCCGAACTGCCGCCCGCCGGGCAACAGGTCCCACAACACCTCACCGATGCCCGCGACTTGGAAGGTCATGTCCACTCGACGCCAAAGGTGAAGCGGCTTCCGGGCGGTTCCAAGCACGCACCGGTCGGCCGGTGCGATCCGAAGCGGCGGACGGGGACGGGGAGACGCGGACGGGCGCCGGATAGCGCCCTGCCGGGAGAGCGGACTTTCCAGTCCGCAACGAGCCACCCTTAATCAAGCGCCTGGGCCTCACCTCGTGTCACGCACGGCAAAGCTCGGCGGAACCGTGGGTCAGGAACCTTCGCAGGTGTTTGCCACTTCGGGCCGGACCCACTGCCTGCGGAAGATCTCTCCGGATCAGCGGTTCGCGCGGTTCAACGGATCCCAGAACTGGGAGTTCTCCAGGGCCTTGGCGCTCCCGGAGGACGGGTCCATCGGAGGATTGATCAGGGCTCCGCGGCGCGTCTCGGCATGGCCGTCGTTGAAGACCACCACGCCGTAGCCCTTGTGCCGGTTGTTGTCGATGCCCTCCAGGCCCTGGCCCTTCGCCATGCCGCTGAACGGCCACCACAAGCTGCTGCTCCAGAACCCGTCCGCCTTCGGGATCGCGTCGCCGATGAGCAGGTTCTGCGCGGGGCTGACGATTCCGGACCGCTTGAACCATGGCGCGGTGTCGAACTTCACTCCGCCCACGGTGATCGAATCGGGCCCGTACGGATGCCGGCCCAAGAAGTACCCGTTGTAGCCGTAGCCGACCTTGTGGGCATCGAACTTCCACTCCCACTTCACGCCGGTGTCGGTGCGCTTGCCCTTGATGCTGGGGCAATGGAAGAGGTTCGACCCGGTGCTGTTGTAGCCGACGATCGACGTGCCCCACCAGTTGGTGAGCGCGCGGTTGGGGTCGTCGGTCTGGCCCAGGTTGCGGTGCGCCGGGAAGACGTCGCGGTGCTCGTCCGTGTAGAGCTGCATGAACAACGACACCTGGCGGAGATTGTTCATGCACGAGGTGCGGTTGGCCTTCTCCTTCGCGTTGGCCAGCGCGGGCAGGAGCATCCCCGCCAGGATCGCGATGATGGCGATCACCACCAGCAGCTCGATCAAGGTGAAGCCGCGCGACCGGTCGGGCACGGCATCGGTGACCGTCGGGGACAGGGATGGATTCTTCATGGTTGCGTTCTCGGTCTCGGGGACCCTCCTCGGATAGCGCATCTCGACCGGACGCGGTAGCTTCGATTTGGGCCCGGGACGGAAATCTTCCGGACCACGCCCGACCCTGTCCCGCGAGGCTTGTCAAAACCGGTCCAGCACCCGAGAAACAGCCATGCACTCCGCTTGTTCCGGTCGGAAGACCCGCCTTCGTCGCGCCGCCACGTCCTCACTTCCGATGGGCAAAGCCCGTCGCGCCGCCGGGTTCACCCTGATCGAGCTGCTGGTGGTGATCGCCATCATCGCGATCCTCGCCGGCATGTTGTTGCCGGCCTTGAGCAAGGCGAAGGACAAGGGCGCCGGCGCCGCCTGCCTGAGCAACACCAAGCAGATCGGCCTCGCGATGATCATGTACGCGGACGACAACCGCGACACCTTCCCCAACCAGTGGTGGGCGGTCGGCCCGTACAAGAATGCCCGCGGCCTGAACGCCGGCGGCGAATGGCTCCGCACCCCGGCCAGCGTGATGTCCAACTACACCGGCGCGCCCAAGGTCTGGATCTGCCCGAAGAAGCGCCGGGGCCTCACCTACAAGACCGAGCCCGGCGAGTTCGATCCGGCGATCACCGGCTTCCTCTCCTACGGTTTCAACTACCTCGGCGTCTTCGGCGGTGACGCGGGCGTGGCGAACAAGGCCTTCAAGGCCTCCAGCGTCGAGCGTCCGTCGGAGGTCGTGGCGGTCACCGAGGTGAACGGATCGGACAACCCCAAGGAGATCGGCGGCGGCCTCGGCAACGAGAAGGCCGACGCGGCCTGGCTCGACGGCTACTGGGCCAACGGCTCCTTCCCCAACCAGACCGCGCCCAAGGGCAACCAGAACTACCGGTTCCAGTCGCAATGGAAGAAGCACGTCCAACGTGTGAACACCGTCTTCGTGGACGGCCATTCCGCCGGCAGCAAGCCGAGCCAGCTGGTCTGGGGCCAGTTCTACGGCGTGTTCACCGGCACCACCATCCCGGCCAGCCCGAACAAACGTTGGGACGCCAAGGTCAGCAACGCCGCGCTCGACGCCTCGGACGTCGCGCCCTGAGCGGTGATTGCCACCGGAGGCGTGCGGGAGGGGCAGGGGACAGGTTGTCGTGAAGACGACAACCGATACCGCCGCCGATTTCTTCTCCGGCCTGCAGCCGGATAAAGAGGGCAGAAATCATTGAAGAAGGGGGAAGTTGATTGCTTACCGCGACTCGAACCCTGCCGCCTCGGTCTCGACGCGTGGCTGATGCGCGGAACGGTCTCGCGGTCCCGCTTTGACCCTCCAACGGTAGGACGGACCAAGGACCGGGTCTTCGGCATGGGCTTCCGCGACTTTCGCGGCAGCAGCTTCAACGTGGTCTTGGTCTCCATCGAGTCTGCCGTCGGTAAAGGACCTCCCTTGTGGACTGGCGGAGATGTGGAGGCTGGACCGGAGGGCTTCTTCGGCAGCCAGCCCGGCTACGACGGCGCGGCCTTCCATCGCGGCGGGCTGTGCTGCCCGTCCGTGTAGGGTGCGACTGGAAGTCGCGGACAAGGCAGCCATTGCAGCGTCGCGCTTGCTCTGGTCAAAACACGGGCCGGAGAGAGAGAGAATCTGGAAAACAGGAAAGCAGGAAAACCGGAGCTTTTTCGGCTCCGATCCTGTTTTCCTGCTTTCCAGATCCATCTGTTCCACAGAGCCGATGGCACTCCGCGGCATCGCAGGTCGGCCATCAGCAGGCGCCGCCTCCTGCCCAGCGCCAAGGTATGTCCTCGCGCCCTGCCACCGACTCGGCGAAACAGCAGAGCCCAACTCCGCAAAAACTGACCGCCACTTCCGCCCCCCCGTCCGTGTACCTTGGCTGGTCAGTCCGTCGGGGG
>JANNAJ010000522.1:0-6648 GCA_031384285.1 Verrucomicrobiota bacterium | reverse complement strand
GAGCACGGTGTCGTAGGTGTGCGAGGCGACGAAATGGCTGGCGATGTCGAGGGCGTAGACGAAGCCGCTGCACGCCGCCTCGATGTCGAAGGCCGCGGCCCGGGTCGCGCCGAGCTTCTGCTGCACGAGGCAGGCGGTGCTCGGGAACAGCATGTCGGGCGTGATCGTCGCCACGATGATCAGGTCGACCTGGTCGGGCGTGATGCCGGCGTTGGCCAAGGCCCGCTTCGCCGCCTCGGTCGCGAGGTCGGAGGTCGCCTCGCCGGCCGCGGCGATGCGGCGCTCCTTGATGCCGGTGCGCGACGTGATCCATTCGTCGCTGGTCTCGACGATCTTCTCGAGCTCGGCGTTGGTCAGGACCCGCTCCGGCACATAGGAACCGACGCCGGTGATGGACACCGTCCGCAGGTGCGGGCGGCTGGAGCGGGGATGTCGGAAGGAGGTCATCGCCGGTTCAGGTCGCGGCGGCCGGCTTCGCGGTCGCCTCGGTCGCCATCGCGATCTCGCGCACGATCGTCTCGTTGAGCTGCCGGTCCACCACGCGCGAGCTTTGCCGGATGGCGTTGGCCAAGGCGAACCGTTTCGCCGAACCGTGGATCTTGATGACGGTGCCGTTGATCCCGAGCAGCGGTGCGCCGCCGTAGGTGTCGGGGTTCATCCGTTCCTTGATGTGGCCGAGGCCGCCCTTGGCGAGCAGCGCGCCGATGAACCGGATCGGGTTGGCGGTCAGCTCCTCCTTGAGCAGCGCGCCGAAGGTCTTGCCGAGGCCTTCCGAGGTCTTGAGCACGATGTTGCCCACGAACCCGTCGCACACCACGACATCGACCCCGCCGGTGAACAGGTCGTATCCCTCGCAGTAGCCGATGCAGTGCAGATGCGTCCGGCGGACCAGTCCGACCGCTGCCCGGGTGAGCTCGGTGCCCTTGGTCTCCTCGGTGCCGTTGCTGAGCACGCCGACGCGCGGCTTCTCCACGCCGAGCATGGCGCGGGAATAGACCGATCCCATGACGGCGAACTGGAGCAGCGTCTCCGCCGCGCACTCCGGGTTCGCCCCGCCGTCCACGAGCACCCAGGCCGCGGTGCGGGAAGGCATGATGCAGGCGATGGTCGGGCGCTCGACGCCTTCGAGCATCCGGAGGCGGATGGTCGCGGCGGCGACGATCCCGCCGGTGTTGCCGGCCGAGATGACGGCGTCCGCGTGGCCGTCCTTGATGAGGTCGACCGCCCGGAGGATCGAGCAATCCTTCTTCTTGCGCAGCCCTTGGACGGGCTTGTCCTCCATGGTGAGGACCTCGCTGGCGTGGTGGATGCCGAACCTCGGGTCGCGGAGCCCGATGCGGTCGGCGATCGGACGGAGCTCCGCCTCCGGTCCGACGACGGACAGGGTGCGGATCCCGGCGTCGGCGGCGAGGCCGATCTTCACGCCCTGGAGGAGTTCCTCCGGGCCGTGGTCGCCGCCCATGACGTCCACTGCCAGGCGCATAGAAACGACGGAGCGCCGGCCCGCCCTCGGCGGTGCACGGCGCTCCCGAGGCCGGTCAGGCCTGCGCTTTGACGGTGACGACCTGGCGTCCGTTATAGTAGCCGCACGACGGGCAGACGCGGTGCGGGATGTAGGCCGCCGCGCACTGCGGGCAGGAATTGAGCTGCGGCAGTTGCAGCACGCTGTTGTAAGCACGGCGCATCCGCTGACGGCTGCGCGACGGTTTACGTTTAGGGACGCCCATAAGTCGTGTTTGTTTACAGTTTCAGTCGATCCAACGCGCCCCAAGGAGAACTGCCGTCGGACGGCGGGACCCCGAGATGCGAATCGCGGGCCTTGGCCTTTCGGGCGAGCCCGCGACAATCTGGTCTGCACAACGGGTTCGCTGGCAGGCCAAGAAAAATGTCCTCCCGCAAAAGGGGCGTCAAGTCGGCAATATCTCCGTCTTTGGGAACGGCCTCCTCGCCGATGAAGGTCGCGAGGGCCGCGAACTGGGGCATCTCGAGCTCCGAACGGAACTCCTTCAGGCACCGCGCACAGGTGCAGCCCAAGGTGATGGAGAGCTTCCCGGTGACCGCCAGATCCGCTCCTTGGCGCTGGATCCCGAGGTCGTAGGACATCGGCGAGACGAACTTGACCAGCGGATCCGTGAAATCCTCCGCGAAGTCGTCGACAGCGAGTTCGCCCGCGATCCGCGTGGGACCGGATTCGAGCAGACGTACGTTGACCGTGAGCGGCATGGCCGGACTTTCGGCCGTCCGTGACCGGGATGCAACAGGCGGTTGGCGTCCGTCGGCGTCCCGGTCAGCGGCGACGGAGGCGCACGTCGCCGGCGTCGATGGACAGCACGGGCGAGTCCGTCGACAGGGCCGTGGCCGGGTAGTTGGTCCGCCAAGGGTGGAAGCTGCCGTGCTGGACCGAGAGCCCGAGGTCCAGCCCGACCTCGCCGAACGAGAAGAGCAGGGCGAACCGCTTGCTCGGGAGCGTGAACCGGCCTTCGGCGTCGGTCCGGGCGTGGTCCTGCATCTGCAGAAGTTCTTCGCCGCCGCGAAGGAACTCGCCGGTGCCTTTGCGCCAGGTCCAGATCTTGCGACCGACGCGCGCCCACCGCACCGGACCGCCCGAAGCGTCGTCCACCACGCGGCCGGTCACGCGGGGCGCGGCGAGATCGACCGAGGGTCCGTTGAAGGAGGCGCATCCTGTGGCGATGCCGGCGAGCACCGCGATGCAAGCGAGTTGTCCGATCCGCATGGGCCGCACGGTAACCACGCCGGGCGGACACGTCACGGTCTTGGCCGCATCCCGCGCCATGAATCGGCTTGTCGGGCCGTCCGGAGATGGTCTGCTGTCGCCGTGGACCCTTTTGCTCCTGCCTTCGCCGGATCCCTCGCGCTCGCGTGGATCGTCGCGCAGGCGGTGCGACGGGATTGGCTCGAGGTCCACGAGCACGACCGCGCGGCGGCGTCCCGCGACCTCGCGCTCTGGACGGCTCGCGGCCTGGTCGGCCCGATGGTCGGCGTGGCCGTATGGAACGTCTTGGCGCTGGCCGGTCCGCCCTGGGGCCTCGAACCGCTCGCGCCGCAGGCGGTCGGCACGGGGCGGGTGTGGAGCTTCTTCATGGGGACGGCCGCGGCCTGCTATCTCACCGCGATGGCGTGGACCGTGGTCAGCGAAGCCTGGTTGCTGCCGGTCGTGTTCGGGCGTATCCGTCGCCGCCGGGATTTCTGGGAGAACGCGGCGATCCTCGGCGGATCGGGCCTCCCCCTGGTCGGGTTCCTCGCCTACCGGTCCTGGTGGGCGTTGATGGTCGCGGTGCTCGCGGGCGGTCTTTGGCTGGCTGTCCGCGCCGCGCTGCCGCTGGTCCATCGGCCGCAGATCTCCTATTCGAGGGCCATCGCCAAGATGAAATCGGGCGACTACGCGGTCGCCGAACAGGAGGTGTTGCTCCAGCTCGACGAGAAGCAGGACGACTTCGCCGGCTGGATGATGCTCGCCGAATTGTATGCCCGGAACTTCGGCCAGCTGGCGGAGGCCGACCGCACCGTGCGCGAGCTCTGCCGCGAGCCCCAGACCAAGCCGGTCGAGGTCTCCAGCGCCTGCAACCGTCTCGCGAACTGGCATCTCGACCTGGGGTCCGATCCCGCCGCCGCAAGACGGGCTTTGCAGGAGATCGTCCGCATCCTGCCCGACACGCCCTTCGCGCGCTCGGCCGAGGCGCGGATCCGCCAGCTTCCCCTCGACGTCGCCGAGCTGGAGGAACGGCGGCAACCGCGGTCCATCCGGTTGCCCGCCCTCGGTGACGCACCGGTGCAAGGCATGGCTCCCAAGGCCGGCCACGCCGAGGTCTCCGGAAAACGGGCAGAAGCCAAGAACCTCCGCACCCGGCTCGAGGCCCGCCCCGAAGATCTCGCGACCCGGCTCCGTCTGGCGCGCCTGCTCGCGGAACAGCTCGGCGACATGGACGGCGCCCTCGTCCATCTGCGATCCCTGAGAGAAGCCCCCGATGTGACGACCGCGCAGCGGGCCGAATGGCTCGCCTTGGAAGCGGCCTGGGCGTTGAAGCTCCGTCGCGACGAACCGGCCGCACGACGCCTGCTCGGTCAGCTGACGGTGGAACATCCGGGAACCCCGCAGGCGATCGCGGCACGGCGTCAGCTCGAGCTGCTCGACCGGCCGGAAGAATCGGCGGACGCCACCGTGAAGCCGCCGCCTCGCATCGTGGTCCGCGTGTCCGAGGCCTGGACCGGCGGCGCCGCGACCCCACGACCGACGACGACGACGAGCGCTTGATCTTTTTCCTGCCCAAATCGGATCCCGTCACCGATCGTGCGGCCCTTCCCATGGATTTGAACCCGATCCCACCGTGCCGTCTCCGCCGACCGGCTCGTCTTTCTTTCTGGCTCGTTTGCCTGCTCTCCGTCGCGTCGATCGCGCCGGCCGTGGCGGCACCCGTCCGGGTCCTCATCTGGGACGAGCAGCAGCCGCAACAGCGGATGACCTATCCGAACTGGCTCGGCGGACAGATCGCGGCCCACTTGAGGACACGTCCGGGGCTCACCGTGGAGACCGCGCGCCTCGATGATCCGGAGCAAGGGCTCTCCGCCGCTGCCCTCGACGCCTGCGACGTGCTGGTCTGGTGGGGACACGTCCGCAACGGCGACATCTCCGCGGCCAAGGGACGCGAAATCGTCCGGCGCATCCAGGACGGCAAGCTCGCCTTCCTCGCCCTGCACTCCGCCCATTGGTCCACCCCGTTCATGGAGGCGATGAACTGGCGTGCCCGCGAGGATGCGTTGAAAGCCCTCGCCCCCGCCGACCGAGCCACCGCCGTGTTCCGCGAGACGAACCTGTTCGCCAACCTCCGCACCGCGCCGAAGTACACCGACCGCCTGTCGCCGTCGGCCATCTATCGCAAGCCGGTGGGCGGTCCCGTGCAGATCGACCTGCTGCTGCCGAACTGCTGTTTCCCGGCGTACCGGCCCGACGCGATGCCCAGCCATGTCCGGGTGTTGATCGCCGGACATCCCATCGCGCGCGGCCTGCCCGCCGTTTTCACCATCGCCCAGACCGAGATGTACGACGAGCCTTTCCACGTCCCGGCGCCCGACGCGGTGGTGCTCGAGGAACGCTGGGAACGCGGCGAGTGGTTCCGGAGCGGGATGGTCTGGGAGATCGGCAAAGGGAAGGTCTTCTACTTCCGCCCCGGCCACGAGATCTACCCGGTGTTCAAGAACCCCGACGTGCTCAAGGTGCTCGACAACGCGGTGCGCTGGCTGGGCGGGCAGAAGTGACCCGCGGGCCGTTCGGGTCCGGTCCGGATCGCGCGGGGCGCCGGGAAAATCTGTTCTGGCTTGGCGGTGTCCGCGCGCGGTAACTTCGTCTCGTAATCCCATGAAAGCTTCCCGCCATCCTTCGGCCGCGTTCACGCTGATCGAGCTGCTCGTGGTCATCGCGATCATCGCCATCCTAGCCGGCATGCTGTTGCCCGCGCTCGGCCGGGCGAAACAGAAGGCCCTGACCATCCGTTGCACCAGCAACATGCACCAGATGGGCATCGGCTATCACCTGTACGCCGACGACAACCGGGATTCGTATCCGGTGTACAACGACTGGGGCACGCTCGGCGGCAAGAAGGGCGTGATGGGTCTGCACGGAGGCCTGACCGCGGCGACCAACCGCCCGATGAACAAGTACGTGTCGGCGGACGAAGCCTACAAATGCCCGGCGGACAAAGGCGATTCGCTCTGGATCTCCACCTTCCCGAAGGGCACCAAGAGCTGCTACGACGCTTGGGGCAACAGCTACCTCACCGTCTGGTCGGTGGAGACGCTCCGGGTGAAGCACGTGACCGGCGATTCCAGCAATCCCAACTCTCCGGCCGGTAAATCGATGAAGACGAGCGAGATCGCCCTCAGCGCCTCGAACAAGCTGGTCCAAGGCGACTGGCCTTGGTGGGCCGACCGCGACAAGAAGGACCTGGCCAGCCAGTGGCACAACTACAAGAGCCAATACCGGTTCAACGTCCTCTTCGGCGATTCCCACACGGAGTACTTCCAGTTCCCCAAGGAAGCCTACCAGTGGAACTACACCGGTCCGGCGCCCGATCCAAACTTCAAATGGTGGTGAGCATGGGCTGTCCGATGCCCCGCTGACCGAGGACCCCTTGGTCCGTTTTCGTCGGGCGGCTGGGGCGGTCGAAGGTTCCCGACGCGGAAACGTGCTCACCCGAGTGGCGAAGCGATCAGTCGCCCCGTCATGGTCCCTCGCTTGGAACGCGTGACAGGCCGATCTACAACTGCCTTTCCTGGTGGACACGAGGCGCGTGCCGACGGGAACCTTAATCCCGGAATTTTGACCGCAGCCCAGATAACGCCCGCCCCGCCGCCACGTCTCGATTTCGTGGACGGCCTGAGAGGCGCTTCGATGTTGGTCATCCTGCTGTACCACCATTGGACGTTCCTGGGCTCCCCAGGATGGATGGTCGGCGGACTGGATCTGTTGGCTCCGGTCCGTTTCGGCTATCTCGGGGTGAACCTGTTCCTGGTGCTCTCGGGGTTCTGCCTCGCGTACCCGTTCTGGCGATCTCCGGGAGGGCCTGTCTGGGGCATGGGCCTCGGGGAATTCTATCGGCGGAGGTTCGTCCGCATCGCGCCCGCTTACCTGGC
>JANNAJ010000497.1:0-3695 GCA_031384285.1 Verrucomicrobiota bacterium | reverse complement strand
CGAAGCCTTGCCACGTATTTGGCGGACCGGCTGGATCGCCCGCTTGGTGCTGGGGTTCTTCGCGCGCGCGACCGCGGCGGTGTCCCTCCACGGAGCGGTCGCGGCGAAGCCCAGCATCGTGCTGATCCTCGCGGACGATCTGGGCTACGGCGACGTCCGTTGCCTCAATCCCGATGGGAAGATCGCCACACCGGAGATCGACCGCTTGGCCGCGGCCGGGATGGTTTTCACCGACGCGCACTCGAGCTCGGCCGTCTGCACGCCGACGCGTTACGGGCTGATGACGGGCCGGTACAACTGGCGCTCGCGCCTGAAGAGCGGCGTGCTCGGTGGCATGAGCCCGCCGCTGATCGAGCCCGGGCGCCTGACCTTGCCGCGCTTCCTCCAACAGCAGGGCTATCACACCGCCTGCATCGGCAAGTGGCATCTCGGCCTCGGATGGCCGATCCGCGCCGGTGAGGCGGGATTCGATGACCGCATCGAAAAGGGCGAAGAGGCGTGGCGCGCGGACTTCACCCGGCCGATCGCGGGCGGTCCGCTCAGCGTCGGCTTCGACCGGTTCTTCGGCATCGCGGCGTCGCTCGACATGGTGCCGTACACGTTCATCGAGGACGACCGCGTCGCCGTGGTTCCGACGCTCTCGAACGACTTCCCTATGATCATCGCGCGGACCGATGGCGCGACGCGGCGCGGTCCGGCGGCGGCGGGCTTCGAGGCCGAGGCCGTGCTGCCGGCGCTGACCGCGAGGGCTGTGGCGTATCTCGATGGAAGGGCGGCCGATGCGAAGGCCGGCCGGCCGTTCTTCCTCTACCTGCCGTTGAACGCGCCGCACACGCCGATCGCGCCGACCGCCGCGTGGCGCGGCAAGAGCGGCATCAATGCCTACGCGGACTTCGTCATGCAGACCGATGCGAGCATCGGCGAGGTGCTCGGCGCGCTCGACCGGCTCGGGTTGGCACAGGACACCTGGGTCATCGTCGCGAGCGACAACGGCTGTTCACCGGCCGCGCAGTTCACCGAGCTCCGGGCAAAGGGGCACGAACCGAGCGGTCCGCTCCGCGGGGCCAAGGCGGATATCTTCGAGGGCGGCCACCGCATCCCGCTGGTCGTCCGATGGCCGGGCCGCGTCCAGGCCGGCAGCCGGAGCGACCGGTTGGTCTGTCTCAACGATATCTTCGCCACCTGCGCGGAGATCATCGGGAAGCCGGTCCCGTCGGATGCCGCCGAGGACAGCATCAGCCTCCTCCCGGTGCTCGAAGGCCGCTCCGGCGCGTCGATGCGCGAGACGCTGGTGCACCATTCGATCGACGGATCGTTCGCCATCCGGCAAGGCGGTTGGAAGCTGGAGCTCTGCCCCGATTCAGGCGGATGGAGCCGACCTGCGTCCGGGAGCGCGGCATCGGCGAAGCTTCCGCCGACCCAGCTCTACGACCTCGCGCGTGATCCGGCCGAGACCGACAACGTCGCCGCGGCGCACCCGGAGATCGTGGCCCGGCTCACGGGATTGTTGGGGCGCTATATCGCCGAAGGCCGGAGCACGCCGGGTCCGTCGCGCCCGAACACCGGACCGGTCGAGATCCGGAGGCCCGTCCCGCGTTCCGCGGCTTCTATGAAGCCTTAGCGGAGCAGAAGGACGCCCCGGGCGCCATGGTCCTTGTTCTCCCTTCCGCTCTCTCCGAGAAATCGAAGCAACGTCAAAGGAGGCAGTCCTCGAAGGCGAGCTGCGACGACCTCAGCCACGTCAAGAATCCTCAACGGGTGGTGCAAGAAACTGAGCTGCGTTTCCCCCTTCTCCCCCGCAAGATTCTGGCTGGCTAGCCGCGGTCCCGCCGGCACAGCCTCCGCCAGCCCATGAGCAAAACGGGAAGACTTGGAATGTCGCGCGCGTTGCTGGAGGTCGCGGACCGGTTGAAGTTCCGGCCGCACCGCATCGCGCATCTATTGGACGCAAAGGGCCGGCATGAGGTCGAACTGCCGGCGGATTTCCCGTTCAGAGTGGACCTGTTCCATTTCCGCGCGGGCGCGGTCACCCAGCGGGCGACGTGGCATGAGCGCCTCGAATTGCTGATTCCGTTGGACGGCCCCTTGAGCGAGCGCATGGGCGCATTGGTGGCCGACCTGCACGCCGGCGACATCCTCGTGGTCGACCACCTCAAACCGCACCATGTCGTGGACGCGCGCGGCTTGGACACGCGCGCGGTCATCATCTCGTTCCTGCCTAACTGTGTCTTCACGCCCGGCGGCCCGCCCACGGATTCTGCCTACCTGATCCCTTTCCACCGGAAGCTCGAGGGCCGTCCCCACGTCCTGCGCGCGGACTCGGGCCGGGCAGGCGAGGCCCAAGAGGCGGTCGGCCGCCTGCTCGCGTGCCAGTTCGACCGCCCCGGCAACCAACGCGGGGCCGGTTGCAAGGCGTGGCTGCTCGTGCTGTTGGACGTGCTGATCCGGGAGTTCCAGGACTCGGTGCCCGAGCGGGCCGAGCTGCTGCGGCGTCAGGCACAAGTGGCCCGGCTCAAGCCCATCTTCGACCAGGTGCGCGCGCACTACGCCGACCGGATCTCGCTGCCGACCGCCGCGGGCCTCTGCGGCATGAGCCAGACGGTGTTCGCCCGCGTCTTCAAGCAGGCCTCGGGCACGACGCTGGGCAGCTACGTGAACCATGTGCGGATGGCGCACGCGATGGAGCTGCTGGAGCAGACCGGCGACTCGATCGCGGAGATCGCGTCCCGGCTCGGGTTCTGCGACCAGAGCTACTTCGACCGCCGTTTCCGCCGCACCTTCGGTCGGACCCCCAGCGAGCATCGGGCCCGCCCCGGGGGCCGGAGGTGAGCGTTTCCTGCTACGCTGCAACCGAAGCGTCCAAGCCGCCAACCCGCCTGACGGGCGAGGCTGCGCTCCGTGAACTCCTTCCTGCCCATCGCTGGCCTGCGCCTCGTTGATGCCTCATCGACTTGGTCAACCGCCCCACAAGCCGACGCGCGCACCCGAGAAGAGGCGGCCTCCGTGCTCCACGTTCGGCCGCGCGGCGGGTCAAGACGGCTCATGAAGCCGTTGCTGATGCTCGCGTGGCTCCTGTCAGGGTTTGGCCGGTCCTGCGCGGCCCCGGTGGCGGTCGAGGCCAATCGCATGGCTGAGGTGAGTTTTGGGTCCGCCCAGACTTACGCGGACCCCTTCAACGAAGTCACGCTCGACGCGGTCTTCACTGCACCCGACGGCAAGACGCTGCGCGTTCCAGCGTTTTGGGCGGGCGGGAAAACCTGGCGTGTCCGTTACGCCTCACCGCAGTCCGGCACACATCGCTACCGCACCGAGTGCAGCGATGCAGCCGATGCGACGCTGCATGGCGTAACGGGCGAAGTGGTCGTTGCGCCTTACACCGGCACCAATGCGCTCTCCCGTCATGGCCCGATTCGCGTGGCCGATGACCGACGCCATTTCGCATACGCGGACGGCACGCCGTTCTTCTGGCTCGGCGATACGTGGTGGATGGGTTTGGTGAAGCGGCTCCAGTGGCCGGAGGATTTCCAACAACTCACCGCCGACCGGCGCGACAATCTGGATGACGGTGAAACCTTTATCGCGCCGGTCGGCGGTGAGTTGTTGGAAATCCTCCGGCCACTGGAGCCGCTTCACCAAACCCATCCACCACGTATCGCCGAGCCAGAAGAACGGCGTGCCGTCCGCGTATGCGAAAT
>JANNAJ010000483.1:0-1575 GCA_031384285.1 Verrucomicrobiota bacterium | reverse complement strand
CTTGGGCGGATGCACCGAGCGGATGAGCACGATCGAGCCGCCGACCAGCAACGGCAGAAGGATGCACACCGTGAGCATGAAGCTGTGGAACATCGGCAGCAGCAGCACGAACCGGTCGAAATCCACGACCTGCAGCACCTGCCGGCAGGACTCGACGTTGTGGAGCAGGTTGCCGTGGGTGAGCATCGCGCCCTTCGGCTTGCCGGTCGTCCCGCTGGTGTAGATCAACAGCGCCAGGTCATCGCGACCGCGTGCCGTCATGCCGGCCGGGAACGCGACCGGCCCCGACGGCACCGGAAGATCCTCGATGGTCAGCACCCGCAGCCCGGGCCGCAGCGCGGCGACCTCGGCGCAGGCGGCGGCCGTCGCGGATTCCGAGATCAACACGTCCACGCCGGCATCCGACAGCAGGTAGCCGACCTCGCCCGGTTTGAAGAAGTTGTTGATCGGCACCACCACCGCACCGGCGCCGAGGATGCCGAAGAGCGCGGTGACGAATTCTGGGCAGTTCTTCAGCCAGATGCCGACGCGGTCGCCCGGCCGCACCCCGAGCCGCGTCACAAGCACCTGCGCCAGAGCCGCGGCGTGGTCCGCGTAGTGACGGTACGAGAACTGGGACTCGCCCCAGTAGAGGGCGGGCTTGTCCGAATGGACGGACGCGGACGCGGCGAAAGCGGCGGCAAGGTTTTGCATGGCGGCGGGAACCGCCCAATTGACGGCGCGGACGGCGTCCCCGTCAAGACGCCCGCACAGGATGGGTGCGATCGGAAGTGGTGGACAGTATTTGCGGAGTCGGACTTGGCAGGGCGCGAGGAGATAGGTTGGCGCTTGGCAGGAGGAGGCGCCTGCTGATCGCCGGGCTGCAATGCAGCAGTGTGCCATCTGCTCTGTGGAACAGGTGAATCTGGAAAGCAGGAAAACAGGAACGGAGCCGGCAAAACTCCGGTTTTCCTGCTTTCCTGTTTTCCAGATTCTCTCTCCTCGCCCCGTGTTCTCATCAGCGCAAGCGCGACTCTGCAACGGCCGCCGTGCCCGCCACTTCTGATCGCACCCGCACAGGAGCGGAGTTCACTCGCGCAGCTTGGAATCGATGACGATCGTGACCGGCCCGTCGTTGACCAGGCCCACCTGCATGTCCGCGCCGAAGATCCCCGTCGGCACGGGGCGCCCCAGGACCGCTTCCAACCGTCGGTGGAACGCCTCGTACAGCGGCACCGCCGCCTCGGGCTTCGCCGCGGGATGCCACGAAGGCCGCGTGCCCTTCCGGGTGCTGGCCAAGAGCGTGAACTGGCTCACGAGCAGGACATCGCCGCCGATGTCCTTCACCGACCGGTTCATCACCCCGGCCTCGTCGTCGAAGATACGCAGGTCCGCCGCCTTCGCCGCGAGCCAGGCGATGTCGTCCGGACCGTCGTCCGCGGCACAGCCCAGCAGGACGAGCAGGCCGGGGCCGACGGCGCCGACCGTCTTGCCGTCGACGACGACCGTCGCGTGGCGGACCCGTTGGACGACAGCCCTCAAATCCTCACTTCCGCTCCGCCAGCGTTTTGAGGCCCTCGAGCCCCTTGGCGAAAT
>JANNAJ010000445.1:0-2599 GCA_031384285.1 Verrucomicrobiota bacterium | reverse complement strand
CAAGTCCATCCACGGCACCAACGAGGCCCACGGCGGCGCGCTCCTGAAACTGCACACGGGATCCGACACCTTCGTCCGCCCCAGCATGGGATCCTGGATCTCATACGGCCTCGGCACCGAGAACCAGAACCTGCCGAGCTTCATCACGGTGAATCCGACGCTAGGCCATGGCGGCGTAGGGAACTATTCCAGCGGCTTCCTTCCGGCGGTCCATCACGGCACGAGGATCGGCGGCGGCGAACCGATCGAGAAGGCCACGATCAAGTACCTGCACGACCCCGACGAAGACGCACCGCTCCAACGGGCGCAGCTCGATCTCCTCGGGGAGATGAACCGCGGTCACCTCGCGCAAGCGGGTGCCGACCCGGCGCTCGAAGCCCGCATCGAATCCTTCGAACTGGCCTTCCGCATGCAGACCGAGGCGCCGGAAGTCCTCGACCTGCGCGGCGAGACCGAGGCCACGAAGCGCCTCTACGGCGTCGACGACCCGAAGACCGCCTCGTTCGCGAGGCAATGCATGCTCGCCCGACGATTCAGCGAACGCGGCGTCCGCTTCGTCCAGGTCACGCACGGCTACTGGGACCAGCACGGAGACCTCACCAAGGACCACGGACGTCTGGCGCACGAGGTGGACCGCCCGATCGCCGGCCTGTTGAGGGACCTGAAATCGCGGGGACTGCTCGACGAAACCTTGGTCTTATGGGGCGGAGAGTTCGGCCGGACACCCACGCTCCAAGGAAACGACGGGCGGGACCACCATCCTCATGCGTTCACGATGTGGATGGCCGGAGGCGGGGTGAAAGCCGGTTCAAGCTACGGCATCACCGACGACTACGGCTTCTACTGCTCGGACCAAAAAGTCCACGTCCACGACCTGCACGCGACGATGTTGGCGTTGCTCGGGATGGATCACGAGGCGCTCACCTACCGCCACGCCGGACGCGACTTCCGCTTGACCGACGTCCACGGCAGGGTCGTGCCCGAGCTCTTTGCCTGAGGCACAGGCCGGACGAACCTACCCGCGGGGTCATTTCTCGATGCGATAAAAGTGGGTCTTCGTCCGGAGGATCAAGGCTTTTCCGCTCACCGCAGGAGACGCCATGAAGCCTTCGTCCAAGCTGTTCTCGGCCAGCTTCTTGAACTCGCGGCCCGCTGCGAGGACGACCGTCTTGCCCTCTTCGCTGAAGCAATAGAGGCGGCCTTCTGCTGCCAGCGGCGACGCAGAATAATTCCCGCCGAGCCGTTCGTTCCACACGACATCGCCGGTCTTCGCCTCCCAGCATGTCGCGACACCGCCGTCTTCGACACCGAACAAGAGGTCGCCGACCAAGGTCAGCGCCGGCTTCTTCGGGGTGGACCGTTTCGATCTCCAGGCGACCGCCAAGCCGCCGGCACCGTTGGTCGCAGAATTGACGTCCAAAACGTCGCCCTTCTTGCCGGGGCGGATCGCCAGGGTCTGCCCCTGCGACCAACCGCTCGGGAAAAACACCAAGCCCTGCCCGACGACCGGCCGGGTCCCTCCTGAATGGCTCGTCCTCTCCTCGATCCGCCACAACTCCTCACCGGTGGAGGGCACGTAGGCATAGAATGCTTTGGCACCTTGGCTGAGCAGAGTCTGGCGACCGTCCAACGAGGCGATCTGGCAGGTGGCGAACGCCTTTCGCCAATCGCCTTCCGATTCGGGTTTTCCGTCGGGCCCCAGATCCTTGTAATCGATCGACCTCTCCTTCCTCCAGACGGTCTTGCCTGTGTTCTTGTCGAGCGCGACGAGGAATTGATGGTCGCTACCGTCAAAGTTGAGGAACAACAACTCTCCCGACAGAATCGGCGATGATCCGGCCCCGCGGTAATGGTTGCAGACAAAATCGCGCCTCTCCCAGACAACCCGGCCCGTACCCGTGTCGAGGCACGCGATACCCGGTGAGCCGAACGCGATGTAGATGCGCCCGGCCTCGATGGCAGGCGTCGGTGAACCGTAACTGTTGAATTTGTGGGCGAATTGGGGTCTCTCGACTTCGAAAAGCTTGAGATCGCGGACCACCTTGCCGGTACCGAAGTCCAGGCAGATGGCCGACAGTTCTCGTCCGTCCTCCGTAGCGGTCGTGGCCCAGACCTGGTCGCCCAGCACCACCGGCGAAGACCATGCTTTGCCGTGCACCGGCGTCCGCCATCTCACGTTCTCCGTCGGACTCCAATACAACGGAAGACCGGTTGATCCGGAGGTGCCATCGCCCCTGGGCCCCCGGAACTCGGTCCATGACAGGTCATCCGCGGCAGCAAGCCGCACCGACAAAAAAATGGCGACACCCACGAACTGGAAAACGTGCTTCATCGGAGGCAACTGTACCTCGACGTAGGAAGGGGCCACAACACCTTCGCATGGAGCCGAGGAGATTGTCATCGGCCGGTCCGGCGCCGACGAGGACGACTCATGTGCAAAAAGGAAAGGGCCGGACCATTATGGGGTCCGGCCCTTAGAAAAGAAGGCGGCTACCTACTCTCGCGCAAGCTATACATGCACTACCATCGGCAACGTTGCGTTTGACGGTCGAGTTCGGGATGGGATCGAGTCGGACCGCAACTTTATAGCCACCTGAAA
>JANNAJ010000422.1:0-3495 GCA_031384285.1 Verrucomicrobiota bacterium | reverse complement strand
TGACCATCGCCGATTGGGTGCAAGGCTGGGAGAAGACCGGCAAAGGCCGTCTCTGGCACGTCTCCGATCCCGCGCTGACGAACGACCCGCTCATCGGCGAGACGAAACGCCTGCTCGCCGAAGGCATGGCGAAGCGCGCCGAAAAGGAACTGCTCGCGCTGCTCGGTCATCGCGACCAGCGCGTGCGACTGGAGGCGCAGTTCGAGTTAGAAGCCCGCCTCGTTCCGCACCGGGTGAAGCTATTCGGAAGAGATCTGGGCGCGATTTTCGGCGGACGGAATGGCGTTTATGCTCAGCTTGAAAACGTCTTGAACACTTCCAGCAATCGACTGGCGCGGCTCCATGCGGTCTGGGCACTGGGCACGGTGGCCCGGAGGAAGGACCCGTTGTTCAATTTCCCTCTCCACTTCATTCTCTACGGAGACAAAGACCCAATCATCCAAGCACAAGCGGCTCGAATGCTGGGTGAGAGCGGCGTGACCGACAGCGCATTCGACGCGCTGTTGTTGTCGCTGACCAATGCCGACTCTCGGGTCCGATCCGAGGCGGCGTTGGCTTTGTGGAAGGTCCAGGGCGTCCCCAACGATAAGCGCCAGCTCGCAACGCGCGCCCTTCTTAAAATGGTCAGCAATGATTCTCCGGACGATTGCGTGTCCGAGCATGCCGCGGTGGCTGGCATCGTGGGCTTTGGCCAGACCAACATCATTGAGGCAGCATTCAACGCCCCTTCGGTGCGAGCGCGTCGTGTTGCGCTGCTGGCGATGCGCCGGTTCAAGGATCCACAGCTTGTCAGGTTCTTGAACGATTCTGCCCCGCAGCTCGTCCTCGAAGCCGCCCGCGCCATCAACGACGTGCCGATCCCCGAGGCGATGCCGGCGCTGGCGGCGTTGCTCGGTAGGGACGCGCTGCCGCGCGTCCGTGATTTCTCCGCCCACGGCGACGCGGCCCTACTGTTCACCCGTGACGAATGGCTCGCCTGGGTCCTGCGCCGCGCGGTGAACGCGAACTTCCGCCTCGGCTCTCCCTCCAACGCGGCCGCGCTCGGTGCCTTCGCCGCACGGACCGACGCGCCCGAGAGCGTCCGCGTCGAGGCCATCGAGGACCTCGGCGATTGGGCGAAGCCGCCGGGCCGCGACAAGATCGTGGGCCTATGGCGTCCCTTGCCGCCGCGCGATCCGGCTCCGGCGCGCAGCGCGCTCGGCTCCGCTTGGAACGGGCTCGCAGCGGACACGTCCACGAATGTCGTGCTCGCCGCCGTCCGCGCCGGCGCGGCGCTGGGCCTCGACGCCTTCGCGGAGAAGCTGGCCGCGTTGCAGCGGCATCCCAGCCCCGAGGTGCGCGCCGAGGTCGCGCGGTTGGCGAGCGCGGGCGCGCCGGCCGATGTGACCGACCTCCTCGCGCGGCTCGACCGCGGCACGGTGGCCGAACGCCAGACCGCCCTCGCCGCGCTCGGTGGCATGAAGGATCCGGCCGCGACGGACGCGCTGACCGGTCGGTTGCGTCAGCTCGTCGCGGGCAAGGTCGTCCCGGAACTTCAGCTCGATGTTTTGGACGCAGCGCGCCGGGCCGGGCTGCCCCTCGCGGCGTGGACCAACTCGCTGCCGAAGGAGGATCCGCTTGCGCCCTATCGCCCGGCGTTGGCCGGCGGCGACGCGGCGCGCGGGCGCAAAGTGTTCACCGAGCGGCAGGACCTGGCTTGCCTCCGTTGCCACAAGCTCAAGGGAGAAGGTGGCGATGTCGGGCCGGAGCTGACCGGCATCGGACGCACGAAGGGTCGCGAGTATGTGCTGCGGTCGATCCTGTTCCCCAACGCGGAGATCGCCGCGGGGTACGAGAACGTCGTGGTCACGCGCAAGGACGGCTCGGACGTGGCCGGTGTGCTGAAGTCCGAGACCGCGACCGATCTGGTCGTCGCCTCGGCGGAGGACGGTCTGGTGACCGTCAAGAAGGCCGACATCGCGAAGCGCGAACGAGGTCCGTCGTCGATGGTCGAGGGCCTAGTCGACCTGATGTCGCTCCGCGATCTGCGCGACGTGGTCGAGGCATTGTCGGAGTAGCGCCGAGCAGGAATGAAGACGGCGGACCTCACGAGAAGTCCGCCGTCCTGATGTCGTCCTGTCCTGACGACGAACCGTCGGCGCGAGCCGCCGGTTCGTCAGCGGGCTTCAGCGCAGGAACGCCTCGTGCAGGCCGCCGTCCACGGTGATGACCTGGCCGGTGGTCTTGCTCAGGCGCTGGCTGACGAGGAGGAAGTAGGCTTCTGCCTGGTCGGCCGGCGTGATCGGCGCCTTGGTGAGCGTGCGGTCGGCGTAGAACTGGGCGAGCTTCTTCACCAGCGACTCGGTCGCCTCGTCGTCGGTGTAGGGGATGTTGTACTTCGCGAGCGAGCCGATGACGCGGTCGCGCGGGAACATCGCGGAGCCTTGCACGACGGTCGCCGGGGCGACGCCGTTGACGCGGACGATCGGCGCGAGCTCGATGGCCAGCTCGCGGACGAGGTGGTTCGCGGCGGCCTTGGAGCAGTCGTAGGCGACGCTGCCCTTCTTGGCGACGACGGCGTTGGCGCTGGTGGTGAGCACGAGCTGGCCCTTGAGGCCCTGTTCCTTCCAGGTCCGCGCCGCCTCGTCGCCGACGATGTAGCTGCCGGTGACGTTGACGCCGAAGGTGAAGGCCCACTTGTCGTCGGGGATGTGGCCGCTGGTGTCGCTCGGCCAGAAGACGCCCGCGGTGACGCAGATGGAATCGAAGCCGCCGTAGGCGAGGGCGACCTGGTCGAGCATGGCGCGGACGCTGGCGCGATCGGTGATGTTGCAGGCGAGGCCGAGGGCCGGGCCGCAGGAGGAGATGCCGCTGCCGGCGACGCCGATGCCGACGCCGTGCTTGTCGGTGATCTCCTTGGCGGTGGCGGCGGCGGTCTCCAGCTTCATGTCGACGCACACGATGTGGGCGCCTTCCTTGACGAGCCGGTGGGCGGTCTCCTTGCCGATGCCGCTGCCGGCGCCGATGACGATCACGACTTGGCGCGCGAGCTCCTTCTCGGCGGGCATCCGCTTGAGTTTCGCCTCCTCGAGCAGCCAGTACTCGATGTCGAAGGCCTCCTGCTGCGGCAACGCGATGTAGCGGTCGATCGCCTCCGCGCCGCGCATGACCTCGACGGCGCAGTTGTAGAACTCGGCGGTGACGCGGCTCTCGGACTTGTCCTTGCCCCAGGCGATCATGCCGCAGCCGGGGATGAGGATGACGGTGGGGTTCGGGTCGCGCATCGCCGGCGAATCGGCGTGCTTGCAGGCCGCGTAATAGGCGGCGTAGTCCTCGCGGTACTTTCCGAGGCCCGCCTTGAGCTTGGCCTTGAGCGCGGCGACATCCTCGGTCTGCGGGTTCCAGTCGACGTACAGCGGCTTGATCTTGGTGCGGAGGAAATGGTCCGGGCAGCTGGTGCCGAGCTCGGCAAGGCGGGCGGCGTCCTTCGAGTTCACGAAGCGCAGGATCTTGTCG
>JANNAJ010000421.1:0-2311 GCA_031384285.1 Verrucomicrobiota bacterium | reverse complement strand
TGGCGGATGCGGCGGACCTTGACCTCCAGCACGTCGCCCGGTCCCGCCCCTTTGACGAAGACCGGGCCGGTGATCGTGTGGATGCGGCCGCGATCGATCTTGGCGTAGTCGTCCAGCGTGCTCGCGGGCGTGACCTGTCCGCCGCTCGAATCGAAGCACTCGAACTCCACGACATCGCCCGACGCGATCTCGAGCGCGGGCGGGAGCCGGTTGTCCCAACGGGTATGGACGTGGGCCTTGGAAAGGAAGTGCTCGGCCATATCAGAGTATCTCCACGGTCATCTGCACCTCGACCGCCGCGCCGAGGGGCAGGTCGTTGACGCCGATGGCCGCACGGACGTGGCGTCCTGCGTCGCCGAAGACCGCCACGAGCAGGTCCGAGGCGCCGTTGATGACCTTGGGACTGGCGGAGAAGTCGGGCACGCAGTTCACGTAGCCGTTCACGCCGACGACCTGCCACCCGCTTCATCGCCGTCATGGCGGCCTACGGTCCGGAGCTCGCGGCGAACGAAGCCGCGTTCCTCGGGACGAATCCACCGGTCTCCGTGACCAAGATCAACGGGGTCGCTTTCAAGCATGTGAGGTTCGAGGAACGCGACCTGCTGCTGTTCCCGAGCGGCGTGAGCATGGTGAACGCCGCGATGACGACCCAGCTGGCGCTGGACCGTTTTACCATCTCGCATGTGCTTTTCGCCGGAATCGCGGGCGGCATCGATCCGGCCCACCACATCGGCGATGTCGTCATCGCGGCCAGATGGTTCCACCATTCCGAGGCCGCCTACCTCAATCCCAAGCCCGACGGATCCGGCTACGTGAAGCCGGACTATCTGCAGCCACCGTACGAGAACTTCGGGTTCGTGTTCCCCGACCACGTCTGGGCGGTCCGCGACGGCATGGAAGAGCCGCTGCGGCAGGCCTTCTTTCCGGCGGATCCATCGCTGCTCGAAGCGGCCAAGCGGGCGGTGGCGACCGTTCCACCGATGACCTACGCCGGCCGGGAGGTGCAGGTGTCCGTCGGTGGCAACGGGATCTCCGGACCCGTCTTCATGGACAACCGGGAGTATCGCAAGTGGGCCTACCGCGTGTGGCAGGCCGGATGCCTCGACATGGAATCCACGGCCATCGCGCAGGTCTGCTGGGCGAACCGGAAACCATTCCTGATCGTGCGCAGCCTCAGCGACCTCGCCGGTGGTCAGGAAGGCGTGAACGCCGCCGACTCCACCGAGGGGCCGGTATCACGTCTTGCCGCGACGGTGGTCCGCGATGTCGTCCGACAGTTGCGGTAGAAGTCCGTGGTGCTCCCAGCGGATGGCCACTCACCGCTCGGCAGAGAGCGGCCCAGGCACGTCCGGGAGCGGACAACCGGTCCGGCCCGCAGCCGGCTCGTCAGGATAGGCCCGCCATCCTGTTTCCGCGGCGGCGCCAGAGCGCATAAACGAGCGCACCCGTCGCGAAGGCACCGGCGTATTCCTCGGGTTCGGGGACGGGGCTGGCGTCCACGACCAGATTGTCGATGTGCAACGCGGGCAACGTCGCGGTCTCCGCCGGCTTCTCCAACAGGAGGGTGTCGAAGCTCGTGATGGTCGTCCCGGTGAAGCCCGAGACCTTCGGAGTCGTGAAGTCGTCCACGTACAGCGCCAGCGTCATGCCCACGACCTCGCGACGGATCTGCAGGCGGGCCGTGTGCACCGTTGTCCCGTCGCTCACGCTCTTGGGCTGGATGAAGAGGGTGGATCCATCGCTGTCCGGCGGCGGCGCGGTGAGCACGCCGGGCTGGTTGTCGAGCAACAGACCGGCGAAGAGGTCGACCGAGTTTGATTCCTGGCGCAGCTGGTAGAAGCCGCCCGTGCCCGGGGTGGAGTTGTCGAAGTGCGTGATGTCCGCGTGGAAACCGGTGTCATCGGCGTAGCTCGCCGTGCCATGGCTGTCGTAGAGACCGAACCGGATGAAGTTGCCCTGCGGGATGGCGATCGGGACACCGGTGTAACGGTAGTCGAACTGGAGCGAGATGGTGAGGCCGACCGCCAACGCCTTCGGGGTGAAGGAGGTCATGAGGTTGTTCTGCGAGCCCACGCCCCGCGCGACCTGCGAGCCGGCGCCGAAGCTCGGGTCGTCGTAGACCTCCCACGACGATTCCGTCGTGTACGAACCCGGTAGCGCCCCGAGCGGGTAGGTGTCGAAGGTCTCGGTGAAGAGCGACGCGTGGGCGATGGTGTTCCCGGCCAACAGGCCGGCGGCGAGGCGGACGATTCGGGCGTTTTTCATCGGTGAAGTAGGGGGCGATTGGGATACCATTTTGTTCGCGAACTGG
>JANNAJ010000409.1:0-5670 GCA_031384285.1 Verrucomicrobiota bacterium | reverse complement strand
CGCGGAAGACGTGACGCGGCCGGCCGGCCCGCTATCGTCCGCGCACGATGACCATGCCCACGCTCTTGATCGTCGACGACGAGAAGCCCACCCGCGACGGCCTCCGCGCCGCGCTGGAGGACAAGTTCGACGTCTACGTGGCCGAGGACGCGGCCACGGCGATGCAGCTGATGGAGAAGGAATCGTTCGACGTCCTGCTGACCGACCTGCGCATGGCCGGAGAGGACGGCCTCAAGCTCATCACCCGCGCCAAAGCCCGTCCCAAGCCGCCGGTGTGCATCCTCA
Source organism: Verrucomicrobiota bacterium (assembly GCA_031384285.1). Classification (GTDB taxonomy): domain Bacteria; phylum Verrucomicrobiota; class Verrucomicrobiia; order Limisphaerales; family UBA9464; genus CAIVQB01. Next base: position 5,385 of record JANNAJ010000409.1, on the reverse strand, counting down.
TGACGGCCTACGGCTCCGAGGACGTGGCGGTCGAGGCGATGAAGCGCGGGGCGGACGACTACATCGCCAAGGGCAAGCTGCAGATCGACGAGCTGGAGCTGCGCATCCAGCGCGCGCTGAAGCGCACCGCCCTCGAGGTCGAGAACACCCAGCTGCACAAGCGGCTCGACCAGAAGTTCGGCGTCCAGAACATCATCGGCGAGGCGCCGTCCATGAAGGAGGTCTTCGAGACCATCCAGGCCGTCGCGCCGGCGAAGACGACCGTGCTCATCACCGGCGAGAGCGGCACCGGCAAAGAGCTCGCGGCGAAGGCGATCCACCAGAACAGCCCCCGGGCCCGCGGCCCGTTGGTCACGGTGAACTGCGCGGCGTTGCCGGCGACGCTCCTCGAATCCGAGTTGTTCGGCCACGAACGGGGTGCTTTCACCGGTGCGCACGAGCGCCGCATCGGCCGGATCGAGGAGGCGCAGGGCGGGACCCTGTTCTTGGACGAGATCGGGGAGATCGACGCCACGACGCAGGTGAAGCTGCTGCGCTTCCTCGGCGAGCGGACCTTCGAGCGCGTCGGCTCCAGCAAGACGCTCACCGCCGACGTGCGCCTGCTCTCGGCGACGAACAAGGACCTGCTCGCGCAGGTGAAGGCCGGGAAGTTCCGCGAAGACCTCTACTACCGGCTCGCGGTCGTGCCCATCCATCTGCCGCCGTTGCGGGACCGCGTGGTGGACATCCCGGCGCTATCCACGGCCTTCCTCAAGGAATTCGCGGCGGACAACGGCAAACCGGTCACGTCGTTCAGCACCGAGGCGATGGAGATGATGCTGGCCTACCGCTGGCCCGGCAACGTGCGCGAGCTCCGCGCCGCGGTGGAGCACGCCGTCGTGATGTGCCGCGGCGAGCAGGTGGCCGGACGGGACCTCCCGGCGCCCGTGCGCACGCCGGCCGTCGTCTCGAGCGAGCTGGAGACCCGGGAAAAGCTGGCGTCCGGCCAGCTCTCGATGAAGGAGGGAGAGCGTCAGCTGCTCATCCATGCGCTCAGGGAATGCGGCGGCAACCGCAGCGCGGCCGCACAGAAGCTCGGCATCAGCCGCCGCACGCTGCACCGCCGCCTGCACGAGTTCCATCTCGAGGGCTTTTGAACGCCCCGGCGCTCCTCGTGTCCCATCGCGCGGACGCACATGAAACACCCGCTTCCCATCGGGGCGTTTTCCTGCGCAGCTTTTGCCCCGATTTTCGATGACGAGCGACACACCCAGAGGAATCCAGACCTGGATCCATTACTTCGAAGAAGGCGCCGGGATCCTGTGGATCAAGGCCTTCATGCTCGCCGTCTGCGCGGCGGCGGCGATCGTCGCCTACCATTTCATGGAGGCGCGCAACTTCACGGCCCCGGAGGCCATGGACCAGGCCCAGCTCGGGCGGAACATCGCCGAGGGCCGGGGGTTCACGACCTGGTACATCCGACCGCTGAGCATCCATCTGCTGCAGGACAAGGCCCGCGCCAAAGGCGCCGACGTGAACGCCGTGCTGCGGACCGCGCATCCGGACCTCGAAAACCCTCCGCTCTACCCGGTCCTGTTGGCTGGCCTCTTCAAGGCGCTGCCGATGAAGATCCGCTACGGCGTCGCCGCTGAGCCGGTCGGGCTGCACCGGCTGCCGCCAGAGATGGCGGTCGGCTGGCTGAACGTCGGGCTGTTCATCATCGTTGTCCTGCAGGTCTATCGTCTGGGACGGCTCATCTTCGACCCGGCCGTCGCGTTCTTGGCGGCCGCGGTCACAGCCGGCACCGAACAGCTGTGGAGGTTCGCCTACTCCGGCCTTTCGACGATGCTGCTGATGGTGCTGGTCCTGGCCGTCGCGCATCTGCTCGTGGTGATCGAGCGCGGGGAGCGTGCCGAGGCGCGGGCCGGTGGTCTGCGCCAGGTCCTGCTCGCCCTGCTCGCCGGGCTGGTGCTCGGCGCCGCGTGCCTCACGCGCTATCAGGCCGGCCTGCTCCTGGTGCCGGCCGTCCTGTTCCTTCTGCTCTTCGCCGGCGGACGCCGTTGGTCCACGTCCCTCGCCGCCGTGCTGGCCTTCACCCTCGTGGTGTCCCCGTGGCTCGTGCGCAACTGGAGCCTCTCCGGCCAACCGTTCGGGACCGCCGGCTATGCGTTGTTCGCGGGCACGGAGAGCTTCCCGGTCGACCGGTTGGAGCGTTCGTTCGACCCGAAACTGGCCGCCATGCCCATGACCGAGCCGTTGCGGAAGGTGGTCGGCAACGTGTTGTCCCAGTTGCAGGACGACCTGCCGCGGCTGGGCGGTGGATGGCTCTCGGCGTTCTTCCTCGTCGGGCTCCTTGTGCCGTTCCACGATCCTTCGCTCGGGCGCCTCCGGTGGTTCGTGATCGGGTCCTTGGCGCTGCTGTTCTTGGCCCAAGCAGCGTCGACGACCTCGCTTTCCGAGATGGTGCCGGTGGTGAACTCGGAGAACCTGCTCGTGCTGGCGGTGCCGTTGGTCTTCCTCTTCGGTTCGGCGATGTTCATGATGTTGCTGGACCACATCGAGTTCCCCTTCCCGTTGCTGCGTTCGATGACCCATCTCGCGGCGATGGGCGTGTTCAGCCTTCCGCTGGTGATCGCCTTGGCGGCTTCGGTGATCGCGCTCCCCGGCTGGTTCCCGCGCCGGCAATATCCCTTGGCCGAGCCGTACCGGCCTTCGGTGATCCGGGAGCTCAGCAACTACACGCCGGCCGGATCACTGATGGTCAGCGACATCCCGTGGGCAGTGGCATGGTACGGATACCGCGAATGCGTTCGCATCCCGCTGAGGGTGCAGGAGAGCTACAAGGAAGATTTCTTCGTGGTGCACGACTACCTCCGGCCGGTGCAGGCGGTGTACATCTCGCCGTTCACCGCGAACTCCCGGTGGCACTCCAGCTTCTGGGACGCAGACCACGCGTGGTTCAACTTCTTCCTCGACGTCTCGCTGCGCCAACGCCTCCCGGACGGTTTCCCCCTCTTGGCGGTGCACGGGCCCAGCTACGTGAGCGCCGGACATCTCTTCTGCGCCGAGAAGCCCTGGTGGGTCCGCCCGGCCAAGAGATGAGATGAGCTGAGGAAGAACCGGGTTGCCGCGGGATGCCGGGGTCGATACCAATCGCCCCTCCCGTATGCAGAAACACAACACGCACCTGATCCTGGCCGCCATCGCAGCGGTCGCCACATCCACGGTCGTCGCCGAGGAAGCGCCCAAGAAATGGGTCTCCTCCGCAGGCCTGAACTTTACCCTCACCTCCGGCAATTCGGAGACCTTCCTGGTCGGCGGGAGCCTCCTCACCGCCACCAAGTGGGACAAGAACGAGTTCTCCGCCAACGCGGACGTGGCCTACGGCCAGAACACGACCAAATCGGTCGTCGGTGGCAGCCTCATCTCGACCAAGTCCACCACGGCCCAGAACTACGGTGCCGGCCTCCAGTACAACCGTATCGTCATCAGCGATCGCGGCTACCTGTACGTCAAGGCCGATGGCCGGCAGGACAAGATCGCCGGCGTCGACTACCGGTTCACGTTCAGCCCCGGCTTCGGCTATTATCTCGTCCGCCAGAAGAACCTTGAGATCAAGGGCGAGGCCGGTCCGGGCTACGTCATCGAGAAACTCCAGGGCGTGCCCAAGGACGACTACGTCACGCTCCGCGTCGCCGAGAACCTCAAGTGGGTCATCAGCGAGCATTCCCGGGTGTTCCAGACACTGGAGTTCCAACCGCAGGTGGACGACTTCGACAACTACGTCGCCAACTTCTCGGTGAAGCTCGAGACCGACATCACCACCAGCCTCAAGCTCAACGTCACGTTGTCCGACACCTACCGCAGCCGGCCGGCCCCGTATGCCGGCACCGCCCCGCTGGTCTTCCGCGAGAAGAACGACATCCAGCTCACGGCCGGCATCAGCTACAGCTTCTGACCCTCGGCCGTCCACCGGTCACGACGCCGTCCGCCGAGAGCGGGCGGCGTTTTTCGTTCCGGCACGCCACCGGTCGCCGCATGGCATGCCCGCGACGTCCGCGAGGCCCAAGGGAAAGGGCCGCCCGAGGGCGGCCCTTTCCACCGATCGGACAGTTGCGCCCGCTCCCGGGGTCAACGCTCCGAGGTGCGGTACAGCACCCAGCGGATGTCCTGCTTGTCCGGCCCTCCGTTCAACGTCGGCCAAGCGGGGCTGGAATCGAGGTTGGGCGCCACCGCCCGGGTCTTGCCCAGCCACTTGTGGATCTCCGAATGGCCGTCCACGAACGAGAAGCCGCCCGCGCCGTTGTGATAGGACGCCGGCAGATCGCCCCAACCGGCGGGCACCGCGGCGAGGTTGTCGCTGGTCGGGTTGTAGCTGCCCGGGTTGTTCAGATAGTAGCCGTCGTTGATCGAGTTCGGATGCTCGTCGAGCATCACGAAGAGATCCGAAGGCCGCGTCACCGCGCTCTCCTTGAGATACTGGCGGAAGTCGACATAGCGGTTCCGGCCCTTGGATTCGGACGAACTGGGGTCGGCCGGCTGGTCGTATTGGCCGAAACAGGCGTTCATCGCGAGGCTCCGGGTGCGCTTGGTGAAACCGCGGCTCCGCTGCGCCTTGCTGAGGAAACGGTCCGCCGGGCAGAGGTAGGCGCCGACCGAGTTGCCGACATAGGGAGCGTAAGGGCCCTTCGAGAGGTAGATCGTGTTGGTGACGTACTCCTCGGTACCGGCGGTCATCACGTTGTTGACCCAGTTGCGGTAGCCGCGGGCCTCGTCGGTCTTGCCGCGGGTGATCGTCGCGGTGGTGGTGTCGATGCCGAAATTGTTGACGACGTTGTCGTTGTTGTCGCCGTTGTAGGACTTCCACGCGAGCATGAGCTGCCGCGTGTTGTTCATGCACTGGATGCCCTGGGCCTTGGACTTCGCCTTGCCCAAGGCCGGCAAGAGCATGCCGGCCAGGATGGCGATGATGGCGATCACGACCAACAGCTCGATGAGCGTGAAACCGGAAAGGCGGCCCGACCGCTGTGGTCGCGTCGGCGAAGACGGGGATGGATTCATGGATGAGACAGGAGAAGGGTGGCTTGCACGACGACGCATGGACGTGCGCGGCGAAAAACGCAAGCACGGCGTCATGGCTATGGCGGCGCGTATCGATACCCGGATCGGATGACGACGACGCACCTTGGCCGTTCATTCCTCAGGACGGCAGGACATCGGGTCTTGGACCGGACTTCTGCCGCGGCGGCTTCACGGTCCGCCGGTTCCGACCCCAGCCGGATCCGGCGACGCATTCGACATTCCCCGCGGCGTCGCCATAATCAGCACCCGTGACCGGTTCCCAGAAACGACGCGTCCTCGTCGGCATGAGCGGCGGGGTGGATTCCTCCGCCACCGCGGCCCTGC
>JANNAJ010000371.1:0-2461 GCA_031384285.1 Verrucomicrobiota bacterium | reverse complement strand
TGCCCGGCGTTCCACCCGGTCGACCAGCTCGATAGTTCTGGGGTTTGGGTTCTGGACGGGCTTCTTCGCTTCTTCGCGCCTTCGCTGTTCAACCGACGAGTTCCTTCATCGGTTGGCAGCCGTCGGGCACGAGGAACTGCGGACGGCCGGTGAGGTCGGGGAGGGTCACCTTGGCCACGTCGATGCCGAGGTTCTGGTAGAGCGTGGCGAAGACATCGCCGAACGGCACCGGCCGTTCGCTCGGTTCGCCTCCGAGGCGATCGGTCGCGCCGATGACCTGGCCGACCTTCATTCCTCCGCCGGCGAGCAAGGCGCAGCTCGCGCGCGGCCAGTGGTCGCGGCCGCCGTCCTTGTTGATGGTCGGCGACCGGCCGAACTCGCCCCAGACGACCACGCTCACGTCCTTGTCGAGGCCGCGTTGCTTCAGGTCCTCGATCAGCGCGCTCACGCCTTGGTCGAGCAGCGGCAGGTCGTTGCGGGCGTTGCCGAAGTTGTTGCCGTGGTAATCCCAGAAACCGTAGGCGACGGTGACGAACCGGGCGCCGGCCTCGACGAGGCGGCGCGCGACGAGGAACTGCTCGTTGAGCATCGGCGCAGCGTCGCCGTGGACCTTGGCGTCGCCTTTGCCGTAGCGCTCGCGGGTCGCCGCCGGTTCCTTCTCGACGTTCAGCGCCTCAAGCAACCGGCTGGAGGTCAGCATGCCGAACGCGAGTTGGTTGAACCCGTCGAGCCCCGACATGAGGCCGCTGGAATCGACATCGCGCCGGTACCGGTCGAACGCGGTGAGCAGGGCGCGGCGGTCCGACAGGCGCCCAGTGGTGATGCCGTTGAGCACCATGTCGGATTTGGCGTCGGCCGCGGGCCGGAAGGCGTCGTGCGACACGCCCGCGTAGCCGGCGGTGGCGGCGTTGTAGGGGCGATGCTGCATCCGCGGTTCGAGCCCGACGAAGGCGGGGACCGCGGGGTCGGCCGGCCCGAGCACGCGCGACACCGTGGCGCCGAGCGTCGGCCAACCGCCGGGCGGCTGGCTGTTCTTGCGGCGGCCGGTCTGGCACATGAAATCCGAATGGTCGTCCACCGCGTCCGAGATCGAGCGGATGATGGCGTACTGGTCGGCGATGCGGGCCAACCGCGGCAGGTGCTCGCAGATCTGGGTGCCGGGGACGTTGGTGGAGATGGGCCGGAACTCACCACGGATCTCAGAAGGAGCGTCGAGCTTGAGATCAAATGTGTCCTGATGCGGCGGGCCGCCCGGCAGGTAAATCATGATCACCGCCTTGTGTGACTTGCGGATGCCGGAAGCAAGTTCGGCCTGGAGAAGCTGCGGCAACGCCAGCCCACCCATGCCGAGCGCGCCGATCTTGATGAAGTTCCGCCGCGACACACCGTCGCAGAACCGGCGCGAGCGCGGAGAGTTGGCCAAAATGGTCAGCATAAGCAGGTCACTTCGACGAAAGTTGTGCGGTCACGATTCGATGTCTCATTGCAGTGAAGGATGGCCGGTTCACTCGGACACTTCCTGAAGGCGGCGATAAACCCGCACGGTTTCGGCCTCGTCCAGCGTCATGGTGTCCAGCCGCGCCCGAATCTCGTGGGCGGTCAACATGCCACCGGCCACCAGATGACGGCACAGGGTCAAATCCTTGGCACGTCCGACCCGCAGCTTGACCACGGCGAGATCAGCAGGGGCAAGCGCGCCGGATTGCACGACCCCCGGCAACGCGATCAATCTCCCGTCCCATCCCGGAGGCAGGGTTTCAGTGATGCTGGGCCGGAGAAAGTCCGCGTGATAGCCGGTGCGCTGGGCAAACAGGCTGCCCTCGCCCACCGCCTCATGCAGCATCGCCGCCAACTGCTCGTCACAAGGCTCCACGAGAAGATCGGCGTCATAGGAGATTTCCAGAGGCTGGCCGGGATCGCCAAGTTCCGGAAAAGAGGCGAGCAGTGCACTCGAACCGAACACGCAGATGCGTTTGGAATGACTCAAGGCAAAGGTCACCTCGATCAGGTGGGTCAATGCCGGAAGCCGCATAGCTCGCTCGCCTGACGGCGCTCCTCCCGGTTCAAAATTCCCGCGAACGGGTTGAACTCACGGAGCCTTTCGCTGCGCTCGTCCGCACCCAATAACACGTCGATCAATTCTCTCAACCCGGTCTCGTTGTCCACGGCCTTTATGAGCAAAGCCTCCCATTCGTCGAGACGATGAGTGGCGCTCTGTCCCTGCTCGCGCCAACGGACGATATTGCTCCGGGCTATTTGAATGGAGACAGGGACGATCCGAATTTTTTCGGCCACAAGCTGCCAATAGGAAACCGCTCCCTGTGTTTCGCGCAGTTCGAGAGGCATTGGATAAAGTGTGGTTCTGCTACCGCTGAGGGAACCTGTCATCCCACCAGTTCGCGCATCGGCTGCAAACCTTGATCGACGAGGAACTGCGGGCGTCCGCTCAGGTCGCTGACCG
>JANNAJ010000670.1:0-2062 GCA_031384285.1 Verrucomicrobiota bacterium | reverse complement strand
GCCGCGGTGGACGGCCTGCTCGCTCTCGGCGTGAACAAGGTCGTGGTGATGACGCATCTCCAGCAGTTCGGTCGTGAGTTCGAGCTCGCGACGCAGTTGCGCGACGTGGACATCATCGTGGCCGGCGGTTCGCACAGCGTCTTCGCCAAGCCCGCGGACCGGCTGCGTCCCGAGGATTTCGCGGCCAGCGACTATCCGACCCAGTTCACCTCCGCGACGGGCGAGCCGGTGTTCGTGGTGAACACGGGCTCCAACTACCGCTACGTCGGCCGGCTCATCGCCTCGTTCAACGAGGCCGGCATCCTCTCCGGTGTCGACACCCGCAGCGGTGCCTACGCCACCGATATCCAAGGCGTGCGCGACACCGGCGACCTGCCGCCGAACACCACGGTCCTCACGGTGGTCAGCAACCTCGCCACCATCGTGGACGGCAAGGACGGCAACCGTTTCGGCCGGACCGCGGTCTATCTGAACGGCCTCCGCAACAGCGTCCGCACCGAGGAATCCAACCTCGGCGACCTGAGCGCCGATGCGAACCTCTTCCGCGCCCGGCAGACGGATCCGGCCACCGTCATCTCGCTCAAGAACGGCGGCGGTATCCGCGACTCGATCGGCGCGATCTCCTCCTCCGGTGGTTCCGTGCAGCGCATCCCGCCGCCGGCCAACCCGCGCGTCGGCAAGCTCGCCGGTGAGATCAGCCAGCTCGACATCGAGAACTCGCTCCGCTTCAACAACACGCTCTCGCTGCTCACCGTCACCGCCCGGCAGTTGCGCGACACGATGGAGTGGGCCGTGGCCGCCAGCGGCACGCCGGGCCAGTTCCCGCAGGTCGGCGGCCTGCTGTTCAGCTTCAACCCGACGAACAAGCCGATGACCTATGTCCGGGACGCCAGCGGCATCCCCACGGCGATTGACTTCACCGGCGAGCGCCTCCGCAACCTGGTCGTCATCGCGCCGGATGAAGCGCAGGACCTCGTGGTGGAGAACGGCCAGTTGGTGGGCGACCCGAACCGCACCTTCCGCATGGTGACGCTCAACTTCCTCGCGGGCGGCGGCGACAGCTACTTCCCGCTCACCCAAGGCACCGGCCGCATCGACCTCGTGCCCGCGGGCACGACGCCGACCTTCGCCACCGACGGCGGGGAACAGAAGGCGTTGGCGGATTATCTGAAGTTCATCGAGATCTACGCCGACGCCGACACGGAGGCGGCGGCCGACCTGCGGATCCAGAACCTATCGCGCCGCGGCGACGTGGTGCTCGCGCCGCTGGTGCGTCGGATCGAAGGCCCGGTCCCCTCGGCACAGCTCACCTTCCGCACGCTGGCCGGCAGGCACTACATCGTGGAGGCCAAAGACACGATCGACGCCCCGTGGTTGCCCATCGGCCTGGAGACCCAAGGCACCGGCACGCTCAAGACGCTCAAGGACAACCGCTCCTCCGGAGCTCAGCGATACTATCGGGTGCTGCTGACGGAATGAGCACGGCCCCCGCTGAAGCCGTCGAGGAAGCTCTCCGCCGCGGCCCACTTGGCTAAGCCGGAACCATGCAGATGGATCCGGGTGGAACGGCCAACTTGGCCGTGCTCGGCGGCAACTTGCCGCCGAGTTTCGGCACCGGTAGCGCACCCACCATAGGGTGCGTTCCCGGTGCACCGAGAGCGATGGGCGATCCGTCCGCCACAACGGCCGTTGGCCTGTACCACCCAGACCTCGACTGCATCGTTCCGTTTGGGAGCGGCCCGGCGCCGACCGGATGCGATCAGAAGTTGCGGGAACGGCGGCGAAAGTAGCGCCGAGTTGCACTCGGCTGTATCGCGGATTTGGAATCCGCAGGCGCTGCGGCAAGTAAGTGGCCGGACCTTGCCGACGCCCTGCCGAGTGCAACTCGGCGATACAGCAGAGTCCAACTCTGCGCTACGAGTGTCCGTCACTCCCGATCGCCCCCCTGGCGACCTGCCTGCCTGACAACCCGTCAAAAGAACGGCGAACGTCGAAAACGAGGACGCGCTAGGTAGCCGCCGAGGTGACGAGGCGGAGGCCCCGAACGCACGATCGTCTCGGG
>JANNAJ010000667.1:0-1657 GCA_031384285.1 Verrucomicrobiota bacterium | reverse complement strand
CGGCCGTGTGCTCCGGTCCATCCACGTGCCCGGTGATCCGCACGAGGTCGTGCCGCTGCCGGACGGTCATCTGCTCGTGACCTGCGGCGACGGCCACAAGGCCATCGAACTCGATGCCAAGGGGAAGGTCGTGTGGGAGCTCGACGAGAACGACCTGCCCGACAATCCGCTCCGGCTGATGGCCGGCTGCCAGCGCCTGCCGAACGGCAACACGGTGTTCGCCAATTATCTCGGGCATGGCCACGTCGGCGAACAACCTCAGTTCGTCGAGGTCACGCGCGACAAGAAGGTCGTCTGGCAGTTCCGCGACGACGCCCAGTTCAAGACCATCAACCAGGTCCAGATGCTCGATGTCCCGGGCGACGTGACCCAGGGCGAGATCCTGCGATGAATCGGGCGGGCGGGCTTTTGACCTGGACGGCCGACAGCGGTCGGCCTTGTCCTGAGCCGGAGGACGCGGCCCGCCGACCCGCCCAACCACCGGCTGTCGGCCGGAACGTCTCCGACGTCCGGGCGGAAAATCCGACAAGCCGACAAGCCGTCAACGGCGACCGCGCCGGTCGAAGACCACCTGGGTCCGGGCGAGCAGGTCGTGGAGGGCGCGTTTCTTGGGGGTGAAGGCCACCAGCAGGAAGCCGATGCCGAAGGTCAGCTTGCTGAGCCATTCCCCGCAGTGGCGGATCACGGCGCGGCCGAAGGTGAGCCGTGATCCATCGGCGCCCAAGATGCGCAGCCCGAGGATCTGCTTCCCCGGCGTGGCACCGCGCAGCGTGTTGAAGCCGACGAAATACAGGAAGCTCACCGGCAGATCGATCGCCACCGAGATGAGCCACCATCGGGCGACGACGGCCATGTCCGGGGCCGGTGCCTTGAGCTGGGCGAACGCAGCCTCCGCAAGTTTCGCCAACTCGTCCGACCACGGCGTCGTGGCCACCATGATCAGGCTCGTGAGCACCATCGTGTCGATGAAGTAGGCGGCCATCCGGACCCACAGGCCGGCGGGCACGAGCTCTTCCTCGACCAGCGGCGCGACCGCGACCGGTTCCGGTGGCGGCACCGGCGATCGCAGGTCCCAGCGGAGCTCCGGCCAGGAACCGGCCGGCTGCCAACGCGCCTCGTCGCTGCGCCACACCGGCGTGCCATGGGCCAACCGTCCGTCGACCGACCATTCGCGGACCTCTTCGAGCGTGACCGGACCGTACTCACGTCCGTCGCCGCCGATCATCTTGTATTCGACCCTCATGGAGCGGGCGGTGCATAGGTCCCCACCGCCCGTCCCGCAAACGTTTTTCCCGGCCCCGAGAGGACACACGTAGCCGCCGAGGTCACGAGGCGGAGGGCCTTCCCGGTGGGGCGGCGCGGCGGCGCCGCCGAAACTCCGGCCGGGAGGGCGTGGTGGGGTTCCGGCGGTCCGGCGGTCCGGACCGCCCGCGAAGCTGCGCTGGCGGCCGACGGGATCACGGCGGAGCGGCAGCTCCGACCTACCTCGGGCGGCGTTCCGCCTCCTCACGACGGCGACCACGACCGGCAGATCTCGTCCTCGATGCCGGCTGCGGAGGCCACCGGACGTGCCTGGAATCGGGTATGCCATGGGTTACCTCTCCGTGACGGGACGGCGGGTGTCGTCACGCGGACGACACATGGAGCGTTTTTCCTC
>JANNAJ010000315.1:0-1631 GCA_031384285.1 Verrucomicrobiota bacterium | reverse complement strand
TTCGAGGCAGCACGAGACGACATCGCGTCCATCGAGCGCGAACGGCAACCGTGCGTACGGCAGCTCACGCCATCCGATCGTCGAACTCGCCATGCCCGAGACGACCACGGGCATGTCCGCCGGCGCGCCCAGCTGGTCGAGCCCGCGGGCCAAGGTGTCGCGGAACATCGCCGCGCGGTCGCCGCCGGCCGCGGCCAGTTTCGCCGCGCCTTCGTCGGTGCGGACCTCGGCGACATCGTCCGTGCCGCCGGCCCAGCGCAGGCGGAAGTTCGTCGTCCCCCAATCGCAGCTCAAGAATCGCATGTCAGGGATGCGCCCGCGCCCATTCCAGCCCCGGCCGGTCCACGCGGAACCGGACCAGCCGCATGGTCTTCGCCTCGGTGACATACGCGGTGCGTCCGTCGTCGCCGCCGAAGCAGATGTTCGTCGGGTGCTCCCCGAGCACGTCGATCTCGCGGAGCACATCGCCCTTGGGCGAGACCTTCACCACCGTGCCTTTGCCGGGACGGGTGATGTAGAGGTCCCCGTCCACGTCGCAGCGCATGCCGTCGAAGCCGTGGTCCTCGAACCGGCGGAGCAGGCGCTTGCCTTTGAGCGAGCCGTCCGCCGCGCGGTCGAAGGCCCACAGGTTCCGCTGCACGCTCTCGTTCACGTAGACGGTCCTGCCGTCGGGGCTGACCTCGATGCCGTTGGTCGTTCCCATGTCGGCGGCCTCGCGATGCGTCTTGCCGTCGGTGCCGATCCGCCAGAGTTGCCCGGTGCCGTGCTTCCAATCGGGGTCGCTGGCGTAGAGCGTGCCGTCCATCGCGATGGCCAGATCGTTGGGTTGGTTCATCGCGTCGTCGTGGGCGAAGACGGTCGCCGCGCGGGTCTTCATGTCCACGCGGAACACGTTGTGGCCGGTGTGGTCGGCGACGAACATGTTCCCGGCCGCATCGAACCGGATCCCGTTGCCCGCGCTCTTTTCCGGCAAGGCCAGGAACAGTTCGGCGCGTCCGTCCGGTGTCACGCGGGCGATGTTGCGCGCCTCGCGGAAGCTGACGCAGTAGATGTTCCCGGCGCGGTCGCAGGCGGGTCCTTCGATGCCGCCGGTGAAATCGCCGGAGGTCAGCGCGGTGGAGACGAAGAGCCGTTCGGCAGCCGAGGCGATCGGCAACCCGATGGCGAGCACCGCGGCGAGGCCGGCGGCAAGGCGGAGCGAGGTCACACGCATTGGTTAGCAGATCTCCGGTGGGCGTCACGCAGGGATCCGGCGTCGCGGATCGCAGAGGTCGCCGGTTGGGATCGCATCCGGTCCAACCTAACGCTTCCTGCCTGTCGAACCGCGTGGCAGGTTCCACCGCATCCAACGAGATGAGGAACTGGCACATCAGTGTGGTTCTCTTGATCGGGTCGTTGCTGCGCGCGGGCGCGGCCGGTCCGAAGGCTCCGCACTGGGCTTTCCAGCCCGTCCGCGATCCCGCGTCGCCGGTGGTCGCGGACACCTCGTGGAGCCGGACGAGCATCGACGACTTCGTCCTGGCGCGTCTCGAAGCGGACCAGCGGAAACCCGCGCCTGCCGCCGACCGCCGCGCGCTGCTCCGCCGCGCCACGTTCGATCTCACCGGGCTCCCGCCGACCGCGGCCGAGAC
>JANNAJ010000234.1:0-11673 GCA_031384285.1 Verrucomicrobiota bacterium | reverse complement strand
GCCAACATTCCCGCAATAAATGTTGTGGAAACAGCTCCCATTCCAACGGTAAGCACCCCAAGTTTTCCGGTGGCCACTCCACCGTCGCCCGCACGTTCGTGCTCGACGTCTCGCCGGTGCCTGATGCCCCGGAGATCGGCACGATCGCCGCTCAATCGACCACCGTCGGCAAGGCGCTTGTCATCAAGCTCCCGATCACGGATGTCGACACCGCGATCAAGGACCTCGTTGTCACGGCCAGCTCGTCCAACCCTGGGTTGGTCAGCGGCATCACCATCGCCAATGATGGTGTGAACATCACCGCCACGGTGAATCTGGTCGCCAACAAGACCGGTTCGGCTGAGATCGCTCTCACGGTCGAGGACGACTTCTTCACGGTGGACGGCTCGTTCATCTTGGACGTGTCCGGAGCCGTGACGACCCCGGTGGTCAAGTCGACCATCTCCGGTGGCAAGGTGACGCTCGGTGTGACGGGTACGCCTGGTAACAAGTTCGTGGTCGAATCGACCTCCGACTTCATCACCTGGACGGTTGCCGGCACCTTGACCGTCGGCGCTGACGGTACGGCTGAGTTTGTCCCCGTCACGGGTGCGACCTCCGGTCTGTACTTCCGCCTGCGCAGCGAATGATGAGACCGACCTGAAATGGTCAGCATGCCGCCTGCTGGTTTATCCAGCAGGCGGTTTTTGTTTATCGGCACGGAGCTCTCGGGAGGAATGGTCCTTGCAGACCTGTAGGAATCTCTGCCCAATCCCATCATCGAATCGTGAATAGCATCAAATCTCCCTCAGCCGTTCTTCGTTTCGGGGTTGGCTTGTTCTTGGCTATCGCGCCCGCCCGGTGCCTGCTCGTCGCTGAAGGGATCCGAAGCTTGGACGAGTTCTCTTTGGTCTCCGGCCCGCAAAACCAGCTAGGAAGCTTCAACATCGTCCTGAACGCAGGCAGCGGGCTTTCGGGCAACACAGCCGCATTGGCTGCGTTCACCAGGGCTGCCAACCATTGGGTCTCCTACTTCAGCGATCCGATCACCATCAACATCGACGCCAACTTGGCATCTCTCGGGTCCGGCATCATAGGGTCGACGGGTTCCGTCCTCTTGCAGGCGAGCTTCGACACGATCAGGAACGCCATGGTGACCGATGCTGCCGATGAGACGAGCAACGGCATCGTCGGATCGTTGCCGACGGCCGCGCAGTTCTCCACGCTTCTACCTTCCGGATTCTCCTACGACGGGAAGCTTCTGGCTACGAAGGCCAATCTGAAGGCTTTGGGCTTCGTCGGCCTGGACACAGCGTTTGGTGGCAACGACGCCTCGATCACATTCAACAGCGGGTTCAGCTTCGACTACGATAACAGCGACGGGGTCGGTGCTGGGCTCGTCGACTTTGAGACCGTGGCCGTCCATGAGATCGGCCATGCGTTGGGCTTCGTCTCCAGAGTGGACGCAATCGACGGAGCCGCCGCGGGTGCAGTAGGTGTTGCCACATTGGACCTGTTCCGCTTCGACAGCACAGCGGGCAACAATCCATCCACAAGCGCCGAGTTCACGTCAAAGCCACGCGATCTGCGTCCGGGTGGAAGCCCGGTCATTGATGACATCAGCGGGACCGAATATCCGTTCTCTACCGGTCTCACCCAAGGCGACGGCCGTCAAGCGAGCCATTGGAAGGACAACCTAGGCCTCGGCGTGATGGATCCGACACTCGCGACACAGGAGATCGTGGCGATATCCCTCCTCGATCTCCGGGCGTTTGACCTGATCGGCTATGATCTGGCTCCAGTGCCGGAGCCGTCGACTTGGGCTGGCATATTCGGGATCAGCGCGTTGGGAGCCTTCGAATGGGTGCGTCGTCGTCGGGCCTCGCGCCAAAGATAGTCTGTCCAGGCAGCCTTCGAGGCATCCGGGACCGTTGGTCGTTGGCGGGTGGCGTCCACTGCTCTGCTCGTGACCGTATCGATGGCCAATCCGCCGCTCCCTCACCCGCCTTGGTTCTGGTCTTGAGACATCCTTGCATGACATGACTGCCGGTCGGCGCCTCCCGGTCGATCAAAGACGTCCGGACGCTTGGTGAGCATCGGACCGTCACCGATCTCGTTCCAGATGCGCCTTCCGCCCAAGCGGAGCGCTTCGGGGATCGCACGAGGCCTGGAGAAATGCGCGGGTTCCCTTGATCTCGCCGGTGTCACGCATTCTGATGCACGCCCTTCCCTTCCCACCTATCCAACCCATCATGGTCTCAAGCTGTATGGGTCAACATGCAGGAAGTTCCCACGTGTCTCGTCCCACCCGACCCCGTCGGTCCATGTCTTGCGGTCGGGTCCAAGACCGCCGATGGACCGGGATCAACCGGGTCTTTGCCGCACGACCATAGCGGCCCGGGCGGGAATCTTGCCGGTGTCGATGCCGGGCTTTCGGACGGCGGGATCCATGAACTCGGTCTGGCTGCGCCTAAGCTTCGCGCCGTCGGGCACCGGTGGGATCCGGTAGGTTCCATCCGGTCGGAGGACGCGCGCCTTCACGTTGTCGGCAAGTTGCCGTCCGAGCACGTCTTCGGTGATCCGGTCCCGGAGGTTGCCGTCCTCGACCGGGAAGAAGACCTCGATGCGCCGGAACAGGTTCCTGGGCATCCAGTCGGCGCTGCCGACGTAGACCTCGGGTTGGCGGCCGTTCTCGAACCACCATACCCTCGTGTGCTCGAGGTACCGGTCCACGATGCTGCGCACGGTGATGGTCTCGCTCAGGCCCGTCACACCCGGGCGGAGACAGCAGATCCCGCGGATGATGAGGTCGATGCGGACCCCGGCTTGGGACGCGCGGTAGAGCGCTTCGATGATCTGCTCGTCCACCAGCGCGTTCATCTTCACGACGATGCGCGCCGGCAACCCCGCCTGCGCGTGCCCCGCCTCGCGGGCGATGAGCTCGAGGATGCGGTCGTGCATCTGGAAGTGGGCGACGATGAGCTTGCGCGTGCCTTGGAACTGGCAGATCCCAGTCAGAAGGTTGAACAGGTTCGTGGCGTCCTCCCCGAAATCGGGCCTGCAGGTGAGCAGGCTCAGGTCGGTGTAGAGCTTGGCGGTGCTCGGGTTGTAGTTGCCCGTCCCGAGGTGGACGTAGCGGCGGATCCCGTCGTCGTCGGCGCGCACCACCAACGCGACCTTGCAGTGTATCTTGTAGCCGACGAGGCCGTATACCACGTGGACGCCGGCTTCTTCCAAGGCCCGTGCCCAACGGATGTTGTTGGCTTCGTCGAAGCGCGCTTTCAGCTCGACGACCGCGGTGACCTGCTTGCCGTTGGTCACCGCGTTCATCAGCGCGCCGACGATCCGGCGGTCACCGCCCGTGCGGTAAAGCGTCTGTTTGATGGCCAGGACCTTCGGATCCGCGGCGGCCTGTTCGAGGAACTCGACGACGCTGTTGAAGCTCTCGTAGGGGTGGTGGAGCAGATGGTCCCGCTTGCGGATGGCGGCGAAGAGGTCCGGCTCGTCGCGGAGGCTCGCCGCGACCGGCCCGGTGAAACGGGGATCGAGCAGCTCGGGCGCGTGATCGCCTTCGAGGATCGTCATCAAGCGTGTCGGGTTCAACGGCCCGTCGATGACGTAGAGGTCGTCCTCGACCAGGTTCAACGTTGTGAGCAGCTCGGTGCGGATCTCGGCCGGGCAATCGGCGGCGACCTCGAGCCGCACTGCTTCGCCTTTGCGGCGGTTGTGCAGCTCGTCCTCGACTGCTTTGAGCAGGTCGGGCACGTCTTCTTCGTCGATGTAGAGCTCGCTGTTCCGGGTGACGCGGAAAGTCCACCAGCCTTCGATCTGCGTGCCGGGGAACAGGTCGGCGAGATGGGCGCCGATGAGATGGCCGAGAAAGACGTAGCTGTGCTCGCGCGCGTCCGGGCGCGGCAGCCGGATCAACCGCGGCAGCACGCGCGGGACCTGCACGACCGCGAGCCGTCGCCGGACCTCCCCGGTGTGCGTGGCCGTGAGGCGGACGATGAGGTTGAGCGACTTGTTGAGCAGCTGCGGGAACGGGTGCGACGGGTCGAGCGCGAGCGGCGTCAGCACGGGATGGACCTTCGCGCGGTAATAGTCGTCGAGCCAGACGCTGTCCTGCTCCGGAAGGCCGTCGACCGGATGGAAGCGGATCCCGTTCTTCGCTAGCGCGGGGAGGAGCTGCTCGCGCCAGCAGCGATAGGCGTCGTCGACGAGCATGCGGACGCGCGTCGTCACCGCGCGGAGGGTCTCGGCCGGGGTGAGCCCGTCGGGCGTCCGCTCCGCCGAGCCGTCCTCGATCGCCTGCTTGAGGCTGGCGACGCGGACCTCGAAGAACTCGTCGAGATTCGAGGCGGTGATGCAGAAGAACTTCACCCGCTCCAACAGCGGCGTGCCGGGGTCGAGCGCTTCGTCGAGCACGCGCTGGTCGAACTCCAGCCATGAGAGTTCCCGGTTGATGAAGCGGGGCCCGGGTGGCTTCGTGGCGGGTGTCTGCTTGGCTTTCGGCATAGCGATCGCGGAGGCTCGTCCGCATGCCGAGAAGATGGCCAGAGACAATTTGTGACATCTCGCCGCCTGCCGGCCTGCCGCATCGGGTCACTCGAACTTCGCGCCGGCCTGGATCCATCGGGCGACCGCGACGATCTCCGCGGGGGTCAGCGGGTCCTTGCCCTTGGGCGGCATCGCGTCGTCGTGGTCCCGAGGCAGGAGAAGCTGGTACATCAGCCGGCTCTTCTGGATATCACCCGGGGTCACAGCGACCTCGCCGCTGCCGCCGCCCTTGAGCAACGCCTCGCGCTGGTCGAGGCGGAACTTGCCCTTCTGCTTCTCGGCACCGTGGCAAGAGTAGCATTTCCCCTTGAAGGCCGGGCGGACCACCGACGCGTAAAGGCTGACACTGGTCGCGCCGTTCGCAACCGGGGTCTTGGCGGTTCCCTTCGCGATGAGGTCGCGGACGAACGGAGGTGCGTTGAGCGTGAGAAAACCTTCTCCATGGGTCAGGCTGCCGCCGAAGTGGCCGGCGATGACGAGGCAGGCCAATGCGGCCCCGAGCAATCCGCGATATCCGAACCGGTGGGCCGCGCTGCCGATGCGATCGCCGCTGACCCGGTGCATGAGACAGGCGCCGACCGCGAGCACCGCGACGGCGATACCGGTCCAGCGATGTGTGGCTAGCAGCGCCGGATCGAACTCCCCTGCGCCGGCGCGGAGCCATCCCAAGGCCGCGGTGGTCACCGAAGCCGCGGCGGTGAGCGGGAGCACGAACCCCACGGCCCGACGGCCCGGCCCTTCCGGCCTGAACATCGCCCACAGTTCCAAGAGCGCCGCGAGGCTCAGGAACCCGATCGGGTAGTGCAGCACCACCATGTGGAACGGGCCGAAGAACGCCACCCAACGGAAGCCCTCTTCGGTCTTCGCCACGACCGCGGCGTCCGCGGGCAACGCCGCCAGGATCGGCGCCATGGTCAGCCAACCCGCGCGGAGCAGGCGGGCAGTCGCGGTACGGCGGGTCGGTGTGTCCTTCAAGGTGGAGGAAGGACGAGCCGATCGCGGGCCTTCATCAATCCAATTTCGCCCGCCGGCGGGCGGCCTCCTGTCGCCGCAAGAACCGAGGCTTTGCAGTCGTACGATCCGCGCCCGATCCGCCCTTGGGTCGACGCGTCAATACCGTGGACAAAGCCGACGGATCCAAAGTTCTAGGCGTACACCTAGCGAAAGCGGTCGGTCCGCGGGGGTGCGGCGTTCTTCCGCGGAGCAAGGTCCGATGCGGCCGAGGCCCGGTCTCTGCGGCCTGCGGCCACGGGATCCGATCGCCGCCCGGATCCAAAGATTCTTCCCCCGGAAAACCGGTGGTTCCGCTTCGGCCATTCAACGGCCAGTCCGTCCGGCCCGGGACCTCCACGCGAACGAGGGAGGTGCGTCGGACCTCAAAGTTGCCCTTGCCTCCCCGATCCTAGCCCGCTATGCCGGCATGACTTCCATCTGCTTCCGGCCGGGCCCTCCGACCCGCCATCACACACCATCCATGTCCATATCTATGCGATACCAAACCAGACCTTCCGGCGACGCTTGGCGGTCGATCATGTCCTCCCTGCTGCTGCTGTCCGGCGCGTCCGGGGCCCACGCTGCGGTCGTCATCCAAGGCGGCGATCCTCAAGTCGCGTTCCAAGCAGAGACCGCGGCCACCTTGGTCCCTGGGAAGCCTGAGAACTGGGTGGTGAAGGCGGATGCGACGGCGAGCGGGGGCGGAGCGATCTACGCGGACGGGACGAACAGCACGGGGGATTCCCCGCATTCGTTCGCGCAGTTCCAGATCCAGTTCGCGAAGGCGGGGACCTACTCGGTGTACTACCGGTGGCGCGCGGACGAGGCGCGGACGGGCGGGGACGCGTTCACGGCGAACAGCTCGTGGATCGCCACCCGGTTCGGGGCGTTCTCGACGCCGGGCGCGGCGGCACAGGGGGACTACGTGCGGACCAAGTCCAACGATGCCAGCGCCCCGGCGGACAACGCCTACGCATGGGTCGTCGAGCCGGGCACCTACACCGTCGCCGCGTCGGACCTCGCCGCGCCCGTGGTGCTCACCATCGGTTCCCGCGAGGCCGGCATGTACTTCGACCGCTTCGTCCTTTCTCCGCTCCCCGACCTCACCCCGGCGCAGCTCGATGCGCTCGTGAACTCCGGCACCCGTCCGCCATCTCCCGAAGTGGCGTCGGCAGTCGGGTCCGCGACGCTGAACGAGGTGACCTTGGTCTTCAGCCGTCCGCTCGTCGCGGCCTCGGTCACGGCCGGCTCGTTCGTCCCCGGCCCCGCGCTCGGCATCATCGCGGCACAGGTCGACACCGCCGACGCCCGCATCGTCCGTCTGACGACGGCGGCACAACCGGAGGGAATCGCCTACACGATCGCCGTCTCCGGCGTGCGGGACGACAAAGGCACCCTCGTCGCGGCCGGCACCAAGGCGCAGTTCACCTCGTGGAGACGCGTCGACGGCTGGGCGACGAAAGAAGTGTTCTTCGGGATCACCGGCACCACCGTCGCCGACCTGACCGCCGCGCCGAACTACCTCGCCGGAAAGCCCGACCGGTTCCAGTGGGTGAAGGGGTTCCAGCTGAACCAATCCCCGCTCACCGACAACTATGGCGCGCGATTGAGCGCGCTCTTCTCCCCGGACGCGGCCGGCGTCCACAGCCTTTTCATCGACAACGACGACGAGGCGGAACTGCTCCTGAGCACCGACACGAGCGCGTCGAACCTCGCCTCGCTCGGCGTGTTCCCGCTCAACGCCGCCTTCGATGACGGCGTGTCGGCCACGACGCCTACGCTCAGCGCGGGCCGGCGCTACCTGTTGGTCGGTCTGCTGAAACAAGGCGGCGGCGACGTCCATCTCAACGTCGGCGCACGACCCCAGAACGGCACGACGCCCGCGGCGCAGGTGCCCGTGCTCGCCGGCGGCCGCATCTCCACGTACGTCAACCCCGATGCCGGCAAGGTGACGTTCAAGCAGCAGCCGGTGGACGCCAAAGCGTTCGCCAGCGGGCGGGCGACGTTCCGCGTCGTCGCCGAGGCCCCGGCGAGCCCGTTGTACCACCAATGGCAGGTCGACGGCGTGGACATCCCCGGTGCTGTCCGCAGCACCTACACGACGCCGGTGCTGGGCCTCGGCGACAACGGGAAGAAGTATCGCTGCGTCATCAGCGTCGCAGGCGTCGACACCGTGAGCTCCACCGCGACGTTGGCCGTCTCGCCCGGTGACCCTTCGGGTCTCCAGCCGTTCGTCGGCATCAACTTCATCGGCGGCGGCACGGCAGGCGGTGCCTCGCTCAGCGCGGTCGACGTGGCCGGGGTGGTTCCGCAAGAGAACTGGAACAATCTCGGCGGGACAGCGTTCGATGCCGTCGCGGTCCGCGATGCCGCCGGCTCCTCGACACCGGTCACCCTGACGGCGGCGCAGGCCACGGAGGTCTGGTACACCGGCTCGGTGGCGACAGGGGACGCAGACGGGGCCTTGTTCCAAGGATTCCTCAACGCCCAGGCTTCCCACGATCCGGTGCATGTGAGGTTGGACAACGTCCCGGCCGGCAAGTACCAGGTCCTGGTCTACAGTCTCGGTTTCGACTTCACTCCGGCGTACGAGACCGCGTTCGAGCTCACCGGTGGAGGAAGCTATCCGGTCTACCACGGCAGATCGGAGACCGGCCTGCCCTACCAGAAGGCCCCGGCGTTCCGACGCATCACCAGCACGACGGCGGCCACCCCAGCCAGCGGGAACTACGTCCAGTTCGACAACGTCAGCCCCGCGTCCGACGGCTCGCTGGATCTATCCGTGACCTGGGAATCCACCGAGGCCGGCAACGGCCATCAACCCGCCATCAACGCCATCCAGCTCGTCAAGGTCGTGGATGTCGCCAAGCCGCTCGCCTTCACCGCCCCCGCCGTCACCCCGGCCGGCATCGTCCTCAACTGGACCGGCGGCAACGGGCCGTTCCTCGTGCAGGGCAAGCTCGGTGTGACCGATGCGTGGATCGACCTCCAGACCACCACCACCCGCACCACGACCATCCCGACGGCCTCGTTCGCCGGGTTCTTCCGCATCGTGGACGGCACGACCAAGACGGTGAAGCTGTTCAAGGCCTCCTTGAGCGGCGCCAACGAGCGTCCGACGGCGGTGACGACGACGGGCACGGGCACGGGCCTCCTCGCTCTGGACGGCCTCAAGGCCACCTACGTGGTCGGCTACCAGGGCCTGACGGCCGCGCCGGTGGCGTACCACCTGCACGGTCTCGGCGGCGTGGACGCGGCGGTCGGCGTGAAGTTCGCGCTGGTCCCCTCGGGCGCCCTCGGCACCTCGGGCCTCTTCGTGGGCCAGGCGACGGTCGACCAGGCCACGGCCGACGGCATCGCTGCCGGCCAGACGTACTTCAACGTCCATACCGCTGCCTTCGGCGGCGGTGAGATCCGCGGTCAAGTGGTTCCTTGACCAGGACCGGGTGCGCCACGACGTGGTCGTGGAGCGGCATCCGCATCGGCTGGCTTGGTGGAAGGCGGTCTCGTCGCCACCAAGCCAGCCTTATTTGGAACGACGCGCGGGCGCCCCTGCGCTCTTCCTCTGTGTCCATCGTGCACGGTCTGTGGTGGGATCGGCGTGCGCCACGCATGACCGCCGAGATCCTCTCCACCCATACGCCCGCGTTGTTCGCCGCCGCTGCCGGACGAGCGGCCGTGTTGCTGCGCGCCGGCGAGGTCGTCGCGCTGCCGACCGAGACCGTCTACGGGCTCGCCGGCAACGCGCTCGATGCGGCGGTGGTCGCGAAGATCTATTCGGCCAAGGGACGCCCGGCCCACAACCCCGTCATCGTCCACGTCGACTCCCGCGCGATGGCCGCGGCGTGCGCCTCCGTGTGGCCGGCGATGGCGGACCGCTTGGCCGATGCCTTCTGGCCCGGGCCTCTCACCCTGGTCGTGCCGCGGGCGGCGCACATCCCGGACATCGTCTCCGCCGGTGGCCCGACCGTCGCCGTCCGCTGGCCCATCCATCCGCTCATGCCGGCGGTGATCCGTGCCTGCGGATTCCCGCTCGCCGCGCCGAGCGCCAACCTCTCCGACCAGCTCTCGCCCACCAATGCCGCGCACGTGGCGAAACAGCTCGGCGACCGCATCCCGCTCATCGTGGACGGCGGTGATTGCAACGTCGGCATCGAGAGCACCGTCGTGGATGTCACCGGGCCGGAGCCCCGCGTGCTGCGCCCGGGGATGATCTCGGCCGAAGCCATCGCCGCCGCTTGCGGCGGGATGGGGGATGGGGAACGTGGGATGCGGAAGGAAGGCGGCGCGCTCCGGAGCCCGGGGATGCTGGCGAAGCACTACTCGCCCCGGGCCAAGCTCGTGGTCCTGGAATGGCGCGACGAGGCCGATCTGATCGCTCGGCTCGGCGCCATGGGCCGGGGGCTCGCGGATGTCCATGTGTTGGCCCACACGCAGATCCCGTTGGGCGGGAAGTTCAGTCATGTGAGCGTGATCCCGCACGATGCCGAGGCCTTCGCCCGGGCGTTCTACGGCGAGCTGCATCGTTGCGATGACGAGGGTGCCGGCCTGATCGTCGTCGAAGCGCTGCCCGATCTCCCGGATTGGGTGGGCATCACCGACCGTCTCCGCCGCGCCGCCGCCTGAATCCGCTTTCAGACGCGTTCGATCCGGCCGAGGAGGGCTTGCGGAGGGGCGACGACCCTTCTCGATGTCGGTGCCCGACCTTGTGGCCGGAGAGTGGATGGCCGCGAGCTTTTGGTTGCCAGCACGCCGCGGGTCCCGCATATCAACCGGGCGTTCAACGCGACCCGGTGCCGGTGTGGCGAAATGGCAGACGCTCTAGACTCAAAATCTGGTTCTCGCAAGGGAGTGGGGGTTCGAGTCCCTCCACCGGTACCAACTTGAAAAACCGCGAGAAATCGCGGTTTTTCGCTTTTCCGGCCTGACGGCGAAGAAGCTTGGCAGCAACGTGTCCCAGGCTTCGTCCGGTATCGTCCGACGACGTCCACGCCGGATGGGTCCGCGCGCGGATTCACGAAGTCCGATCGTGGCTCTCGTCACCGGGATCCTTCCGCGCCGACCAGACCACCCCGCCGATCACCGCGGCCGCACCGGCCAGACCGACGGCCGAGAGCCGCTCGCCCCAAGCGTAGTAGGCCGCCACCACGGCAACCACCGGTTCCAGTGTGGCGATCGTCGCGGCACGGGAGGGCTCGAGGCGCTGGAGCCCGCAGGCATAGGCGAAGTACGCGCCGTAGGTGCAGACCACGGCGAGGAAAGCCGTCGCGGCCCAGGCCCGTCCGGGCATGGATGCGACGGAGACGAAAGGGAGCAGGGCCACGGCCCCGATCGTCAGTGCCCAGGCGAGCACGCGCGCCGGTGGATTGCGCGCGAACAGCCGTCGCCCCAGCAGGTAGTAAAGTGAATAGGAGAGCCCGGAGACCAGGCCCCAACCCAGCGCCGTTCCGGAGACCCGCACGGTCTGCGCGCCGCCTCCGGAAGCCAACGCCACAGTGACCACGCCCGCGAGGGTCGATCCAAGCGGCAGTGATCCGCGCAATCCTGGCCGTTGCTTCCAGAAGATCCAGGATCCCACCGCGACCCACAACGGAGCGGAATAGAGCAGGATCGCGGCGAGCGCGGCGCCGCCTTGCTGGACGCAATTCAGGTAGGCGAGATACATCAACGCGACACCGCCGAATCCCAATCCGGCCGTGGCGGCGCGATCCTCGGCCCGCAAAGGGCCGGCACGGACCCACCGGGCGTGCGTGGCGAACAGAAGCGCCCCCATGGCCGCGCGCCAGAAGGCCACGGTGAGCGGTGGGACCGATGCGTCCATCGCGACACGTCCCGCGATGCCGATCATCCCCCATTGCAGCGCGGCGAGCACCATCAGACCGGTGCCGATCCGGATGGAGCGCACCCGGTTCACGGAGCCCATTGCCGGACCGTTTCCCAGGCGATCCGGCGGATATACGCCGCATCGGCCTCGCGGAGTCCCATGGGGACATAGCGGAGGGTTTGAGGATCGTTCCCGGACAAGGTCGCGTAAACCACGCTCGTGGCCAGATAGGTGCCGAGGAGGCTCGGGTGTTCCCGGTCGGCGGCGAACAGGTCGAGGTCCGGACGTTGCTGTAGGCTGGTCCGCCACGCCAGGGCCAC
>JANNAJ010000220.1:0-14707 GCA_031384285.1 Verrucomicrobiota bacterium | reverse complement strand
CCGCTACGTTCGGCTTCGTCATCCTATGGAAGTCACGCGAACCGCCTTCGGCACCTGGAACGGTGGCCGCTTCATGCACTACGGCCAGCCGTTGGACGATGCCCGGTGGATCAGTTTGGCCCAACATGCGTACCGACAGGGTGTCCGCACCTTCTTGACCGCCGACGTCTACGGAAACGGCGAAGCCGATACTTTACTGGGAAAAGCGCTCTCCGGATTGCCTCGGGATTCCTTTTCGCTGGTCGGAGCCGTCGGTCACGATTTTTACAGCGCCAAACGGGACGGCGCGAAAGGCTTCCCTCGGTTCACCAATCCGCAGCTCCGGAGCTCCGCGGATTACGCGGACTATCTCCGCATGGCGACCGAGAAATCGCTCGGTCGCTGCGGGATGAGCAAATTCGACCTGCTCTTCCTCCACAACCCGGATTCTGTCGGCTACACCGACGACCGCGTCTGGGAAGGGATGCAGAAGCTCGTGGATGCCGGTCTGACGGACCAACTGGGAGTCGCTCCCGGGCCGGCCAATGGGTTCACCTTGGACATGATCCTTTGCTTCGAGCGCTTCGGAGCACTGATCGATTGGGCGATGGTCATCCTCAACCCATTCGAACCGTGGCCGGGTGGTCTTGCACTGCCCGCGGCGGCCAAACACGACATCAAGGTGCTGACGCGGGTTGTGGACTACGGCGGGATTTTCCACGACGACGTCCGGCCCGGGCACCAATTCGGCCAAAGCGACCACCGCTCGTTCCGACCGGCCGGCTGGGTCGAATCCGGCAACACGAAGCTCGACCGGCTCCGGCCTATCGCTAGGAGACACGGCCTGACTTCCCTCCAGCTTGCCTGTGCTTGGAACCTCAGCCAGCCGGCGGTCCGGAGCGTCGTGCCGACGCTCATCCAAGAGGTCGGCGATGACGCCAAGACCATCCTCGCGAAGGTGGATGAATTGGCCGCATTGCCCGAGGTGACCTTCAGTGCGGAGGAGCTCGGTCTGATCGCCGAGGTCGGCGATAACAAAGGATGCATGCACCTCAAGGGAGCGAGTCGCGGGCATACCGCCGCCCCGGTTGCTGACCAATGGGGCATCACTCCGGATCTCGAATCTGTCGGCCGCCGGTGGGGCATCGATCCCGATGGCGACCTTGCCTACAGCCACTCGGCTTGAATTCCTGGAGCGTCCGATGTCCGGACCCTTCATCCAACTAACGATACATCATGTTGAATAGGATCATGATACGTTATTCCTCAATTCGAGGACAGCCTGCTAGACTTCTAAGAGTCGGTCGGAACGAGGGGAGAACTGAGAAGAGGGTGTAAACACCTTCCCCGAAAATCAAAGTGCGCCAAATCGAATCCTAGAGCGTCGTTGTTTGATACGTGTGCGTAATTGGGGCGGGCTGCAAGCCCGGGAAATCGCCCGGAGATGTCCCGGTTGCCGGCCGGAATCGTGGGCCTAGACTTCAGCCGATGTCCGCGACCGAGATCACCGGATTTGTCCTGACCCTGCTCGCCATGTTGGTCGGGTTGGTCGGAGCGGTTTTGCCGGGGCTTCCGGGAACGCCTTTGGTGTTCGTGGCCGCCGTGGCTCACCGTCTCTACTTCGGTGACAAAGGTGCCGCGGGCTGGGTCTTGGTCGCGCTCGGTCTGATGGCGGGCGCTTCCCTCCTGTTGGATTTCTTGGCGACGACCTACGGAGCGAAAAAACTCGGGGCGACTTGGCGCGGCATGGTCGGGGCCGGCGTCGGCGCGATGCTCGGGCTCTTCTTCGCTCCCGTGGGACTTCTCCTCGGGCCATTGATCGGGGCGGCGGCAGGCGAGATGCTGGGGGGACGTGAATGGCGGGAGGCCGGGAAGGCGGGTATCGGGGCCACCATCGGCGTGCTCGCCGGAACGCTTGGTAAGCTTGCGTGCTGCCTCGCGATGATCGGGCTTTTCTCTTTGCACGTCCTGTTGCGAGGCCTTTCGTCGGGGAACTGAGGCTTTACCTCGAACGGCCTTCTGGCAGGCTCTGAGGCCCACATGGAACGCACGCTTATCCTCTGCAAACCTGACTGTGTCTCCCGCAACCTCGTCGGCACGGTGCTCGACCGGTTCGAGCGGGCGGGCCTCAGGATCGCCGCCACGAAGATGCTCCGCCTGACGCCGGCGCTGCTCACCGAGCACTATTCGCATCTCGCGGACCGTCCGTTCTTCCCGGAGATCGTGGCGTTCATGCAGTCGCAGCCGGTCGTCGCGGTCATCCTTTGCGGTGACAACGCGGTCGCCAAGGTGCGCGATCTGCTTGGGCCGACCGATTCCCGCAAGGCGCCCAAGGGGTCGCTCCGCGGCGATTTCGGCACCGGCAGCATGGAGAACATAGCGCATGCGTCCGATTCCGTGGAGAACGCTGAACTCGAGGTGAAGCGCTTCTTCCGCGCGGACGAGATCCCCGGCTGACCCGATCCGGGTCGGAGAAAACAAAAAGGGCGCGGCCATCGGCCGCGCCCTTTTTGTCTCCGGAACCGATTCTCCGGGCCTGCGTCAGAAATAGCGGACGAACGCCTTCGAGCGGAGCTTGGTGATCCATTTCTTCCGCAGGCGCTCGCGTTCGACGCCCTTCAGGGTCGCCTCCACATCGTCCCGGACCTCGGTGAGCGGACGGACCCGCGCCTGTTCCCGGGCCTCGACTTTCAGGAGGAAGACCGCGCCGTCGGTCTCGATGACCGGGCTCAGGTCGCCGGCCTTGGCATTGAACGCGAAATCGCGGAGCTCTTTGCGCAGGTCGCTGTCCTTGTTCTCGACCCAGCCTTGGTCGCCGCGGAGGCCGCCCTTGAAACGGCGTGCATCGTCCGAGGACTCGTCGGCGAGCTTCCCGAAATCGGCGCCGGCCCTGGCCTTCGCCAGGACCTCGTCGGCGATCTTCTTCGGTTCGCCCACGGCGTGGCGGCTCTTGTCGATCAGGATCATCCGGACCTTGGCGCGGTCGCCGACCCGGTACTTCTCCTGGTTCTCCGAGTAGAACCGCTCGATCTTCTTGGGCGAGATGACCAGGTTCTGGTTGATGTTCTTGATGGTCATCTGGCTGACCACGAACGCGTCGCGTTCGTCCTTGCGGAAGCTCTCGTAGGTCTGGTTGCGCTCGTGGAGCGTCTTCGTGAGCGTGAGGCGGTCGCCGAACTCTTCTTTGACCCGCGCGCCGACGACATCGTCGATGATCGATTCGGGCAGGTTGTATCCCGCGGTCTTGAACTCGTGGATGATCAGGTCGCGCTCGATGAGCTGCTCCAATCCGTCGCGCAGGACCGTCTGTCGGCGCTGCTCGAACTCCGCCATCTTGCCCCGCGGCAGGAGCTGGTTCTCCATCGCTTTGATGGCTCGGCGCGTGAAAAGGTTGACGTCGTCGAACGTGATCACCGACTCGTTCACGATGGCGGCGACGCCGTTCACCAGCTCGGTCCCGGCAGCGCGTGTCGGGAGCACGAAAGCCGCCGCCGCCAGCGGCGCGAGGACGAAGCGTTTCCAGTTCATGGCGGCGGATCCTACCCCGACGCGGGCCCGATGTCCAAAGCCCAAACTCCCGATTCTGCCTTCCGGCGGCGCGACGACGCGGGGCCCGATGGACGTTGGACTTCGCGCCGGGGACGCGGGACAGTCCCCGCGGTCCGTGACTGCCACCGCCCCCAGCCTTGTCCTGCTCGTTCCCGCCTACAACGAGGAGAAGCGGATCGGTCCTGTGCTCGCGCGCTATGCCGAGCATTTCTACCACCATTATCCCGGACGGATCCGCATCGTGGTGGTGCTGAACGGTTGCCGCGACGACACCATCGGCGTCGTCCGCACGGCCGAGCAGAAGTACCTGAGCATCTCGCACATCGAGTTCCCCGGGCGCATCGGCAAGGGCGGCGCGCTCATCGAGGGACTCAAGCTAGCGCCGCTCGCCGACCTCATCGGCTATGTCGACGCCGACGGAGCGACCCCGCCCTCGGCGTTCCTCGACCTCGTCACCCGGATCAGCGCCGGCGAGGCGGATTGTGTCGTTGCTTCGCGGTGGGTCCCCGGCGCCAAGGTCGCGCACGCCCAGCCGGAGAAGCGCCGGTTCGCCAGCAGGTTGTTCCATCTCTTCGTCGAGTGCTTCTTCTGGATGGGCCTGAAGGACACGCAATGCGGCGCGAAGGTGATGACCCGGCGCGCGATGGAGACGGTGCATCCGAAGCTCCGCCTCGCCGACCTCGCCTTCGACGTGAACCTGCTCTATTCGCTGAGGCGCGCGGGGTTCTCGGTGAAGGAGGTCGCGACCGAATGGAACGACCAATCCGGCTCGCACGTGGTCTTCAACGGGAAGACCTCGCTGAACATGCTGCTCTCGCTCGTCCGGCTGCGGCTGCTCTATTCGCCGTTCTATTCGTGGCTGCGGCCGCTGCGACCGCTGGAGACGTGGCTCTACAAATCGCTCAATGCGCCGCCGCCCCGGTCGGCCGCCGAGGCGGACACCGACACCATCCGGAAGACGCCGCGTGTCTGAGACGCCCCTGCCCCGCCCGTCGGCCGCCGAGGCCGCGCGCTTCTGGGTGAGACTCGGGTTCATCTCGTTCGGCGGCCCGGCGGGGCAGATCGCCATCCTGCACGAAGAACTCGTGGAGAGACGGCGCTGGGTCGACGAGGCGCGGTTCCAGCACGCGCTGAACTATTGCATGTTGCTGCCCGGCCCGGAGGCGCAGCAATTGGCGACCTATCTCGGATGGCTCTTCCACGGTTGGAGAGGCGGTGTCGTCGCGGGGACGCTCTTCTTCCTGCCCGCCGCGGTGCTCTTATGGATCCTCAGCTGGATCTATGTCACCTACGGCCAGATGGCAGGGATGGCGGCGATCTTCTACGGACTGAAGCCGGCCGTCGTAGCGCTCGTCGCATCGGCCATGGTGCGGATCGGGAAGCGGTCGCTGAAGGGCCGGCTGCACTGTGGTCTCGCAGTCGCGGCGTTGCTGCTGGTCGCGGGGGCGGAGGTCCCGTTCCCGTTCGTCGTGCTCGGCGCCGGGATCATCGGTTGGGCTGTCGCCCGGCATCCGGACCGGAGTGGAGTTCCGCCGGAGACCGACAAGCACCCGACCGCAGCCGGTCGCGGACCCTTGGCCATCGCCATCGGGACCGCCGCGATCTGGCTCGCCATCTGGTGGATCCCGCTGATCGCCATCGGTGCGGCGCTCGGCTGGGACCACACGGTCGCGCGACAAGGAGTGTTTTTCAGCGAGGCATCGATGGTCACCTTCGGCGGCGCGTACGCCGTGCTGCCCCACGTCCAGGTCCAGGCGGTCGGCGTCTTCGGATGGCTCACGCAGGCGGAGTTCCTCGACGGTCTGGCGTTGGGCGAGACCACCCCGGGGCCGCTGGTGATCGTGCTGCAATGGGTCGGGTTCCTCGGCGGATGGCACAAGCCCGGAGCCCTCTCGCCGTTGCTCGCGGCGACGCTCGGATCCGCGGCCACGACCTGGGCGACGTTCGCTCCGAGCTTCCTCTGGATCTTCACCGGCGCGCCGTTCATCGAGCGTCTCCGTCACCGTACCGACCTCACCGCGGCGCTCGGCGCGGTGACCGCCGCGGTCGTGGGCGTGATCGCGACGCTCGCCGGCCAGCTTGCGTTCCATGTCGCGAGTCCCGACGGCACCGGCATCGACCCGTTCGCTAGCGTGCTCACCGTCGCCGCGTTCGCCGCGATGACCTCGGGCAAGATCCGGCCCATCCCGTGCATCGTCGCCTGCGGAGCGATCGGCTCCATCTGGGAACTCTTCGTCGCACCGCGGTTCTGATCCCGCGGCCGGACCGCACATCACCTCCGGTAGGCTAGCACGGTTTTCTGATGGCGATCCACCTCGGCGAGCCAATCCCCACCGACCGGCACGCCTTCGGTCTCGCAGAACCGGTCCCACACCGCGCCGATCGGCAGGAAGCGTGATTCCTCTTGGAGCGCGAGCCGCGCCGTCCTGTCGCCCGAGATCTCGGCGGCGCGGATGGAGGGCGGTTCGAGCAACGCGAGGAGCAAGGCGCGCTGCAGGTTCCGCGCGCCGATGACCCAGGCCGCGATGCGATCGATGCTCGCGTCGAAATAATCGAGCCCGAGATGGATCCGGTCCGCCTTGTCGCCGGCGACGACCTCGCGGGCGATCGATTGGAGCGCATCGGTGAAGGTCACGACATGGTCGCTGTCCCACCGCACGCCGCGGCTGACGTGGAGCAGGATCGCCGGCACGTGCAGCAGCACGCTCGAGATCTTGTCGGCGACGTCCTCGGTCGGATGGAAATGCCCGGAGTCCAGGCAAAGCAGCTTGCGCCGCGTGATGGCGTAGCCGAGGTAGAACTCGTGGGACCCTACCGTACAGCTCTCCGCGCCGATGCCGAAGAGCTTCGGTTCGACCGCGTCGAGATTGTGCTTCAGCGGCAGCGGCGCCTTGAAGACCTCGTCCAACGCGGCGACGAGGCGTTCGCGCGGCGCCTGGCGATCGGCCGGAGTGTCCTTGAACCCGTCCGGGATCCATACGTTCGTGACGCAGGGCGAGCCCAAGGCCTTGCCCATCGCCGCGCCGATCGCGCGGGACCGCCGACAATGCTCGATCCAGAAACCACGGATCCCGGGATCCGCGTGGGAGAGGGTGAAGCCGTCGGCGGCCTTCGGATGGGCGAAACAGGTCGGGTTGAAATCGAGCCCCAGCCCGTTCGTCTTGGCCCAGGCGATCCAGTCGCGGAAGTGGGCCGCCTCGATCGCGTCGCGGTCCACGCGGTGTCCGCTGAACTCCCCGTACATCGCGTGCAGGTTCACGCGATGCTTCCCGGGGATGAGCGAGAGCGCCTTCTCGAGATCGGCACGCAGTTCAGTCGCTGTCCGGGCCTTGCCCTTCCGATCGCCGGTGACCGCCAATCCTCCACCCAAGGCCGACCCCGATCCCTCGAACCCGCCGACATCGTCACCTTGCCAGCACTGGAGCGAGATGCGGAAGGCTGCGAGCTTGGCCAACGCCGACTCCGTGTCCACGCCGGCAAGGCCGTAGCGTTCGCGGGCCGTCCGATATGCGACAGCTACCAGTGCACGACGAGGTGAAGGCATTCGGCGGGGCGGTTCCATGTGCTTCAAAGAAGCGGAGAGCCCGGTGCGGCGTCGAGGAAAAGAGCGGCGAAGAAGCCGGCGGTCCGCGTCGGACGCCGTAGCGGCACCGAAGCAAAAAGGAAACGGCCGGTCTCTGTGAAGAGACCGGCCGGATCAAATTGGTTGCGGGGGTAGGATTTGAACCTACGGCCTTCAGGTTATGAGCCTGACGAGCTACCGGGCTGCTCCACCCCGCGGTCGAGTGCGAAGCAACCTAGAAGACGTATCGGGCGGGAGCAAGCCCCAACTCCGGATCAATTCGATGTTCCCCGTGGCGCATCCTGCCGATGCGACTGAGGCGGGTTTCCCGACGGGTGAGCATCCGGATGCGTCCGGTGGAGACGGCCCGGGGAAAATCCCGGTCGCCGCGCCGCGCGCCGGATGCTATAAACCCTAGCGATGTCATCGTCATCCATCGGATTCCTCGGCGCGGGCAAGATGGCCACCGCGCTGGCAAAAGGTTTCCTCCAGGCCGGTCTCGCGACGCCCGAGCAGCTTTTCGCCAGCGACGTCGTGCCGGCCGCTCTCGATAGCTTCGCCAAGGAGACCGGCGCGAAGGCCGGCCGCTCGAACCCGGACGTCGTCGCCGGAGCGGATGTGATCTTCCTCGCGGTGAAGCCGGACCAGGTCTGCGACCTCTTGACCGGACTGCGCGGCGGGCTCGACCCGAGCCGCCACCTGCTCGTCTCCATCGCGGCCGGCGTCCCGCTGGCGAAGCTCGAAGCCGCCGCCCCCGGCAACCGCGTCATCCGCGTGATGCCCAACACCCCTGCCCTCGTCGGCGCCAGCGCCAGCGCCTATTCGCTCGGCACCCACGCGACCAAGGCCGATGCGGTTCTCGCGCACACATTGCTCGGCAGCGTAGGCATCGCGCTCGAAGTGAAGGAGAAGCTGCTCGATGCCGTCACCGGCCTGAGCGGCAGCGGTCCCGCCTACGGCTTCCTTATGATCGAAGCGCTCGCCGACGGTGGAGTCGCCGCGGGCCTTCCTCGCGACATCGCGCAGAAGCTGGCCGCGCAGACGCTGCTCGGCGCGGCGAAGATGGTCCTCGAGACCGGCATGCATCCGGGCGCGCTCAAGGACGCCGTGTGCAGCCCCGGCGGCACCACCATCGAAGCGGTCCACGAGCTGGAGAAGGCCGGCATCCGCGCAGGCCTGATGAGCGCCGTCCGCGCCGCCGCCGAAAAGGCGAAGAAACTCGGCCAATCCTGACATGGACTTCCCCGGACCGACGCAGAAGCAGGCGCACCTCATCTGGTTCGCGGTGACGGCGTTCGCGGTCGCGTCGACGCTTGCGCTCATCGGCCTGGTCTTGTGGGGTCTGGGCTTCGTCCTTTCGTTGCTCTCGCCCGTGCTCTGGCCGATCGCGGTCGCGGGCGTGCTGGCCTACCTGATCGACCCGGTCGTGGATTTCCTCGTTGCTCGCCGACTTTCACGGGGAAGGGCCATCGCCTGCGTCTTCGCGCTCGGATTCGCGCTTGTGGTGGGCGTCCTCGGCACGATCATCCCGCGCATCGTCATCGAGTCGCGGGAGCTCGCCGGACGGACTCCCGGCTACGTGGACAAGGTCCAGACACGGGTCGAACACTGGATCGACCATCCGCCCGCACCGCTGGTCCGGTTCCTCCCGCTGAAATGGCAAGCCCAGCTCGACCACCCCCCGGTCCGGACGAATGCCGTGGCGGAGCCGGCGCCCGAGGCCACCACCACGACCGGGGCCGAGATCAGGCCTGGTCTCCCTCCGGGGCCCATCGATCCTGCCGCTCCGTGGTGGGCCAGGGCATTCGACCCGCGGACGCTCAAATCCGCCGGCGGTTGGCTGTCCGCCGTGCTGCCGGCCGTCGGCGAATGGCTGTACGGCCAGGTGAGCAAGGCCGCCTCGTGGTTCGGCGTGGTCGCGGGATTGGCGCTCATCCCGGTCTACACCTTCTACCTGCTGTCGGAGAAACAGGGCATCGCCCGGCAATGGACCGATTATCTGCCGGTGCAGAATTCCCGGTTCAAGGACGAGCTCGTCTTCGTGCTGCGCAACATCAACGACTGCCTCATCGTGTTCTTCCGCGGCCAGGTGCTCGTGGCCATGACCGACGGCGTGCTCTACACGATCGGGTTCTTCGCCATCGGTCTGCCCTATGCGTTGCTGCTCGGCCTGATGGCCACGTTCCTGACGATGGTCCCCTTCCTCGGCGCCATCACCACCTGCGCCGCGGCGCTGGCCATCGCCTTCGTCCAGTTCGGCGACCTCTGGCACCTGCTGCTCGTGATGGCGGTGTTCGGCGTCGTGCAGACGCTGGAGGGCCTGGTGATCCAGCCCAAGATCATCGGCGACCGCGTCGGTCTGCATCCCATGACCATCATCGTCGCGCTGATGATCGGCACGACGCTCCTCGGCGGCATCCTTGGCGGCATCCTCGCCATCCCTCTCACCGCCGCTCTCCGCGTCCTCATGTTCCGATACGTCTGGAAGAGGCGGTGAGGAGCGAGGTGGCCCGTCTCCGGCTCGACCGGTGGCTCGCTGGGCAAGGTGGGTCCATCCGCCGATCCAAGAAGTCCTGAGGAGTTAGGAGACGAAACAACGGGTCTCCATTTTCACCGAAGATCGGGAGCCTCATCATCTGAGCCGGGGGTGTCAGCGGCCCGACGGTTCACTGCGAAGCCAAGCCGTCCACCCGCCACCCGCCGCCCGCCGCCACCTCAAACACCTCAACGAGCAGGCCCCCTCCCTCGATCTCCGACTCGTCCCTGCTTGACGGCCTCGGGTTCCTTTCGAGCAGGAGGCGTTCCTGGATTCATTGGAAGAGACGCTTGAGGATCGGATAGAGTATCGCCGACACGGCGATCACCGCGATCCAGACGACGGGAACGCGAAATGGCCATGTCCAAGCGACGATGCGATGACAGCGGTCGCACCATGCCCCGGTGTAAGGTACGGGGCCGGGAAAGTGTCGCATGTGGCCCGGTCGCCCGCACCGTTCGCAGATGCCGCAATAGCCGACCGGGATCTTGTGGTCGCGTCGGAACTCCTCGTCGACGCTGTGGCAGTAGCACGAGCGCTTGTTCAGGGTGGTCGGAGGTGTGGGCCTCTCGGTCGGCATGGAGCATCGGGCAGAGCTACCTATCCTTAGTCCACAGGAAGTATCGATCGCAACCGGGACGGCCTGCCGCCGTTGGATGCATCGTTTGGTCGGACGCATTCATCGCGGCCGTTCGGTCGGCTCACGTCGTTGGAGCAGATCCCAAAGGTTGCCGTAAAGGTCTCTGAACACAGCGACGGTGCCGTATGGCTCCTCCATTGGGCCGCGCACAAAAACGACACCCTTTGCCTGGTACGACTCGTGATCGCGGTGGACGTCATCGGTGTAAAGGAACAGGAAGACGCGTCCACCGGTCTGGTCACCGATGCGCGAGCGTTGGTCCTGGGTGGACGCCCGAGCCAGCAGCAACCGCGATTCGCCGGCCCCGGGCGGCGAGACGACCACCCAACGCTTCGATTGTTCCGGGATGAACGAATCCTCCACCAGCACGAAGCCGAGCTTGCCCACGAAGAAGGCCAGGGCCTCGTCGTAGTCCTGGACGACCACGGATACGAGTCCAAGAGATTGTTTCATGCGGATCGGATGTCGGATTCGGATGCCGTCGGCCCAGACTCGGCTACGGCGGCAACCGTGACGCGTGTAAGGCGACCCGAGCCACCAGTGAGCGAAGCGGAGCGCCGGGTTGACGGACTCATCTGAAATGGATGGTCCTAAAGATGGTCCTGACCGTCTCATAGTCGTTGGTCGACTTGCAGGTGGCAAAGACCGTCAGCCTCAGCTTGTTCGTCCCGGCCCAGGTCCTCTCTTTCCCGCCCACTTCTGCAAAGTGAACGCCGATCGCATGATCGAATGCATGTCCACTGCCGGGGTTGTGGAATGAAACGACCCTCGCGGTCATGCCGTCGATCCGCTCGACGCTGGAGACGAAATCGGGCGAACCAGTGTGCTTCAATGAACTGGAAAAAATACCGTAATCGAAGGCCAGGGAAATGTCGGTGCCCTTGTATTCCCCGACAAAGGAATCAATCCCCTGGACGGGGACGGACTTCACATCGGGCGGGACTGAGAGCTCGAACTTGCGCGCGTCGATCCGGACCCATCCGGACGGCGGGCTGTTCGTCGCGGCCTGTGCGAGGCCGAGGGCGGCCGCGAGGACTACGGCGAAAAAAGTCGCACTTCGGGCGGATATGCTCACGTCGGGCATCCTATCCGGTAGGAGGTGGAACCATCGTGGCACGGGTCGGGAAGCGACCGCGCCCTGTCCGCGTTCCAGGGTCAGAGAGCCTTCGTCGCGGCCATGCCGGCTTTCCGCGTGGTGAGCTGGATAAGGTCGAGGAGGATGTGCTGGGCCTCCTTGAGCGGCACGTCGGACGCGACACCGCTCTCTTCGGGGGCGTCTTCCTCGCCATCGATGTCGGTCTTCGCCGGTGCGGGCGCGGGAGAGTTCTCGGCCGCAGCGGCGACTTCGGTACTGGCCGCGGCGGGGGTCTTCGCCGGCTTGTCGGCCTTGAGCTTGCGCTCATCGGCCTTGCTGACGGCGATGACGACCTTGTTGGTCATCGGCGCGGGGAGGCCGGGTTGGTCGGCGACCTTGAGGGTGATCTCGTAAGCGGTCGGCGGGACCTCGTGGCGGGCGGCGAGCTCTTTCTTCCGGGCCTCGACACGGGCCTTGTCGGCGGCCTTCTCGGCGAGGCGTTTCTGTTCGTTGAGCGAGACCGTCTTGTCGGCGATCATCTTGCGGTACCGGTCGACGTCCTCGCGGACGTACTCGAAGTCCTTGTCCTTGGCCACGCGGGCGGCGGAGCGCTTGGTGAGCTCGCCGAGCAGCGGTTGCACCCGGTCGAGCTTGTCGAACTTGGCGCCCGGGATGACGTCCCAAGCGAGGGCGTTCTCGAGCGAGGTCTCGCCGACCTCGGCGTGGCTGTTGATGCCGGGCAAGGCGATGTCGGGGGTCACGCCCTTGAGCTGCGTGCTGCCGCCGCTGGCGCGGTAGAACTTGCGGATGGTGACCTTCACGGCACCGGGGTTCTGTGCCCCTCTCAGGTACTGGTTCAACTCCTGGACGGTCTGGACGGTGCCCTTGCCGTGGGTCGATGAATCGCCGACCAGGACGGCGCGGCCGTAGTCCTGCAGAGCCGCGGCGACGATCTCGCTGGCGCTCGCGCTGAAGCGGCTGGTGAGCACCACCAGCGGTCCGTCGTAGGCGATGCTGTCATCGCGGTCCTCGTCGACCTGGATGCTGCCGTCGTAGTTGCGGATCTGGACGACCGGGCCCGACTTGATGAAGAGGCCCGCGAGGTTGATGGCCTCCTCGAGGGAGCCGCCGCCGTTGCGGCGCAGGTCGAGGACGATGCCCTCGGCGCCCTCGGCGGTGAGTTTCTTGAGCAGCTTAGCGACGTCGCCGGTGGTCGTCTTGCCCGACCCGCGTTGGCCGCCGATGGAGAAGTTGGCGTAGAAGCTGGGCAGATCGATCACGCCGACGCGCTTGGTCTTGCCGTTGTCGGCGGGCAGCTCGACCAGTTTCCCCTTGGCCTCGGAATCCTCGAGCTTGATCTCGTCGCGGATGATCGAGACGACCTTGCGGACGGAGGAATCGGCGCCGGTCGGGATGATGGAGAGGCGGACCTCGCTGCCTTTCTCGCCGCGGATCTGGCCGACGACCTTGGTGAGCTTCTCGTCGATCACGTCCACGAACTCGCCCTTGCCCTGCGCGACGGCGACGACCTTGTCGCCGACCTTGATCTGCTTGCTCTTCTCGGCGGGGGTCCCGGGGCGGATCTCTTTGATCACGGTGTAGCCGTCCTCGGACTGGAGCGTGGCGCCGATGCCGAACAGGCGGAGGTTCATGCTCATCGAGAACTGGTCGAGCTCGCGTTTCCCCAGGTAATCGGTGTGCGGGTCGTAGGCGTGCCCGAGCGAATCGAGCCAGAGCTGGAGCACCTCGTCGGATTCGAACTGCTTCAGGTTCCGCAGCGTCCGCTGGTAGCGGCGGGCCAGCTTCTTGACGATCTCGTCGTGCTGGTTCGCGGCGAGGCGGAGCTCGACCTGCGGCATCGCGGCCTTGGCGCGCTGCTCCGGCTTGCCTTTGGCCGCCTCGAAGCGGGCCTTGGCGAACTGCGCGAGATCCGCGGCCTTCTCCGGGCTGAACTTGTTGGTGAGCGACGTGGCGAGGCGGTCGAAGGTCCCGGCCACGAGGTTCGTCCGGAACAGCTCGCCGAGCGGCTTGGTGTCGCCCTCGTTCAGCTTCTCGGACAGGTACTCGAACCGCAGGCGGTCCTGCCAGAGCTTCCGCGCCTGCTGGAGGTCCTTGGCCCGGGACGCGTCCTTGCGGTTGACCAGGTACGTCTCGTCGGCGGCGTTGAACGAGAACTTGCCGGTCTTCAACTGGTCGATGACGAGCGCGTACGATTGGTCGAAGCGCGTGAGGAAGCGGTTGAAGATGTCGTAGGCCGCCGACGTGTCGCCTTGGCGGAAGGTCAGGTCGTCCAAGGTGGTGCGGACCGGCGCGAATTCGTCGATGTCGGTCTGGAGGAAATACAGCTTCTGCGGATCGAGCGCGTCGATGTAGCGGTCGAACATCTTCTCGCCGATCTCCCGGTCGAACTTGTGCCGGGTGTAATGCATGCTCTGCAGGAAGCGCGCGACCGTCTTGGAGACGCGGCCGTCGTCGACGCCGGGCTCGAGCTTGAGCGGGTTGGTGTACTTCGCGGCGATCGCGAAGACATCGGTCCCCGATGCATCGGCCGAGACCGCCGGCTTGGCGGGAGCGACGGGCTGGGACGATGGCGCCTCGGCGGCCTTGAGCAGCGAGGCGACCAAGAAGAACAGAGAAAACAGCCTGAGTCTCATGCGGGGCGAATATGCAATGTGCCGACTGAGACGCCAGCCGGGACTTGCCGTTCAAACCGTCCCCCTCGGGTTGCGATGGCGGATCAGGACGCC
The DNA here is from genome assembly GCA_031384285.1 of Verrucomicrobiota bacterium. Lineage (GTDB taxonomy): Bacteria > Verrucomicrobiota > Verrucomicrobiia > Limisphaerales > UBA9464 > CAIVQB01. The sequence continues at coordinate 619 of JANNAJ010000220.1, read as the reverse complement.
ACGGAGCCAGGAGCGCCCGATATCGGTGTTGCCATATGACGACGATACCTTGGGTCAGATTCCGGCCGAGACGGGATCACTTGCTGCACGAACAACTCTTATTGCCGTCCAAGGAGGAGACCTTGCTTGCGAGACTGCTGATCTCGCTCCGCAGACCGGCCACAGCCGCTCGGGCGGAATCATCGATGACCCGGGTGATCTCTTTCAGTTTGGCGAGTTCAGCCTCTAGGTTGCCAAGTTTGCTCTCCAAAGATTGGATCTGGACCTCCTTCGATTGGAGGTCCGCCTGTTGTTCTTGCACCGCGCGGACGAGGACGGGGACGAGCCGGGTGTAATCCAGCAACCAGAAGTCCTTGGCGTCGTCGACCGGCGGATAGACGGCTTCGGGGACCGACGGGACCGCTTCTTGGGCGATCAAGCCGACGGTCGGGATGGGGTCGGCATCGAGCACGACGCGGCCGTTGCCGAAGAGTTGCCCGGTGTGCAGCAGATAGCGTTTGGGGCGCAGGCGGCTGATCAGCCCGACGCCACCGTCCAAAGGACGCGGTTGGGTGATGAGGCGGGCGTCCGCCGGAGAAAGGGTGGCCGTCCAACCCGGGCTCTTGGCGGACGCCTCGAC
>JANNAJ010000207.1:0-9532 GCA_031384285.1 Verrucomicrobiota bacterium | reverse complement strand
CCCCCGCTTTTTTGTGCCCGCCGTCCGCGAGGTAAACTGTTGCGTCACGCCTTCGTGTCCCCACACTCCGCCGCGCCGCGCGGGGAAGTCCCTGCCGCGACGCTCCCACGATGACTGCGATCCTCGCTCTAGAAGACGGTTCGGTGTTCCACGGCCAAGCCTTCGGCGCCCGCGCCACGGCGGCTGGCGAGGTGTGCTTCAACACCTCGATGACCGGCTACCAGGAGATCCTCACCGATCCGTCCTACAAAGGGCAGCTCGTCACGATGACCTATCCGCTCATCGGCAACTATGGCGTGAACGACCAGGACGTCGAATCGTGGGCGCCCCACGTCGCGGGGTTCGTCATCCGCGAGCTGTCGCCGGTCGTCAGCAACTGGCGCGCGGACCGCTCGCTCGCGGATTATCTTTCCCAGCACGGCATCCCGGGCATCCAAGGCATCGACACCCGGTCGCTCACCAAGAAGCTCCGTGTGCGCGGTGCGCTGAGCGGCTGCCTGTCCACCGAGGGCCTGACTGCCGATGAGGCCGTCGCCCGGGCCCGCGCTTGGGGCGGCATGGCCGGACGCGACTACGTCAGCGAGGTCACGCACAAGGAGCCGTTCCTGTGGGACGCGAAGGACGAGCAATCCGCCGCGTTCGGTCTCACCCAGACCCACCTCACCGCCAACCCGCGGCAGATCCGGCAACCCCTGCCGCCGGCAGACATCCCGATCGTCGCGTACGATTTCGGGATGAAATACAACATCCTCCGCCGCCTCCGGCAGAAGGGATTCCGGATCCAGGTCGTGCCCGCGCACACGCCGGCCGCCGAGGCCTTGAAGCACAAGCCTGCGGGCATCTTCCTCTCGAACGGCCCCGGCGATCCCGCGGCTCTCGGCGGCATCGTCCGCGAGGTCAGGACGCTCGTCGATTCCGGCATCCCCGTCTTCGGCATCTGCCTGGGCCACCAGATCCTCGGGCAGGCGTTCGGCGGGAGCACCTTCAAGCTCAAGTTCGGCCATCGCGGCGGCAACCAGCCGGTGAAGGACCTCGAGAGCGGTCGCGTCGAGATCACCTCGCAGAACCACGGCTTCGCGGTCGATGGGGCGTCGCTGCCTTCCGATGTGAGCGTCAACCGGATCAATCTCAACGACCAGACGGTCGAGGGACTGCGGCACCGCACGAAGCCCGTTTACTGCGTCCAGTACCATCCTGAGGCCTCCCCCGGACCCCACGATTCGACGCCGCTCTTCGATGAATTCCGGGCGCTCGTCCAGAAGCGTGGTTGAGTAGGACAACACCCACACAGTAAACGCTTTCCGGGAAAGCGTTTGACGTGTCCGAGCGCCGGGAGCTACACACTGTCAACCGACCTATGCCTAAGCTGGTAGTCCTCACCGTGGGGTTCAACGACCGCTCTCTCGAAGTGAAGCCCGAGAAGGCCTCGATCGGGCGCGTGGACGACAACCAGTTCTGCATCGCCGAACCGAGCGTCTCCAGCCACCACTGCGAGGTGTGGTCCAAGGGTGACGAGATCGTGGTCAAGGACCTGGGCTCGACCAACGGTTCCTTCATCAACGAGAAGGCGCTGGAGGCGAACAAGGAGATGGCGTTGCGTCCCGGCCAGGTGCTTCGTCTCGGCCAGATCGAGCTCCGCTACGAGACCGGCAAGAAGCAGACCGAGCAGCCCCGCCCCACCGTGAAGCTCGGGGAAGCGGCCGCCGGCGGCCAGACCCTCGTGATGTCCAAGAACTCGGCGTTCACGAAGAAGAACAACAACCTGAACAAGGTCTTCTTGGGTGTCGGCGTCGTGTTGGTGCTGGTCATCATCGTCTTCCTCGTCATCGCGTTCACCAGCGTCAGCGCCCCTCACGAGTGAGCGGGCGACAGGTCCTGCACAAGGAAGGCCCGGCTTGCGCCGGGCCTTTTCATTTACTGCGGCCGAGGTCGCCCGCGAGGTGGATCCCTTCCTTTCTTGGTGCCCCGTGGTAGCGTCCGCCCGCCTTCGTATGCTCAAGCCGACCTTGCTCCATCTCGGGATGCTCGTGCTCCTGCCGGCCGTTTCCGCGGCTCGTCCCGATCGTGGCGACATGCAGATCGAGCCTCGCTTGGAGATCAAGCTCTGGGCGGCGGAACCGGATGTCGTGGATCCGGTCGCGATCTGTTTCGACGAGGAAGGCCGCGCCTACGTCGCCGAATGCCGTGACTATCCCTACGGCGTCGGTCCCGACGGCAAGGTCGGCAGCACGATCCGGCTGCTGGTGGATTCCGACGGCGACGGTCGGGCCGACAAGTCCACGGTCTTCGCGAAGGACCTCAGCTACGCCACCAGCGTCACGCCGTGGCGGGGCGGCGTGCTCGTCGCCGCCGCGCCGGACCTGCTCTTCCTCAAGGACACGGACGGCGACGGCGTCGCGGATGTCCGTGAGGTCGTGCTCACCGGATTCAAGCGCGGCGTGTCCGATAGCCTGGTCAACGGCCTGCGCTACGGGCTCGACGGACGCATCCACATGGCGAATGGAGGCAACGGCGGAGCGGTCAGGTCGCCGAAGATCGCCGGGACCACGACGCAGCTCGGCGACGACGACCTCGCGGTCGCGCCCGACACCGGCGAGGTCGGGCTCACGGCCCGCAGCGGCGGCGGGTTCGGCCTCGTCTTCGACGATTTCGGACGCGCGTTCACGACGTACAACATCAACCATCTCCAGCACCGGTTCATCCCGCGCGATCATGCGGCCAAGTTCCCGGGTTTCCCGCCCGTCGAGATCACCGGCTCGATCTCGGACCATGAGGAGATGAGCCGGATCTTCCCGGTCTCCGTCGCGCAGACGCGTCCGAACCACCCGGAGCAGGCCGGCCATTTCAGCGCGGCGGGCGGATTGGGACGCCTCGCGTCCTCGGCGTTCCCGGAGGACCTGCGCGGCTCGCTGTTCGTCTGCGACGTCGTGGGGAATCTCGTCCATCGCGATGTCATCACACCGGACGGCCCGGTTTTCCGTGCCTCGCGCGCGACGAACGAGCTCGACCGCGAGTTCATCGCGTCCCGCGATCCGGCCTTTCGTCCGGTCGCGCTCGAGACGGGCCCGGACGGCTCGCTCTACCTGCTCGACATGCAGCGCGACGTGATCGAGCACCCCGACTACATCCCGGAGAAGGTGAAGGCCAAGCAGGACCTCCGCGCCGGATCCGACCGCGGACGCATCTGGCGGATCACCCCCAAAAGCGGGCTCAAGGCCGTGCGTCCGTCGCTCGGCGACGCAAAGGTCCCGGACCTCGTCGCCCTGCTCGGCCATGCGGACCCATGGTGGCGCCTGACCGCCCAACGCCTCCTCCAGGAACGGCGGGCCGACGATGCCGTGCCGGCGCTCCGGCGGCTCGCGCAGGAGAGCCCGGATCCCTTTGCCCGGCTACATGCCCTCTGGACGCTGCGCGCGCTCGGAGCTCTGACGGATGTCGATGTCCAGAAAGCCCTGTCCGACGCGAATCCCGGCGTCCTCGAGAACGCGCTCCGTCTCGCCGAGGGATTTTTGCCCGATGCGGAAGCTCTCCACCAACCGGTCATCCGTCTCGCGGATGATCCGTCGCCGAGGGTCCGCTTCCAGTGCGCGTTGACGCTCGGACAGGTGCGAACCACCGCCGCCGCCGGGGCCCTGGTCCAGATTCTCCGGTCGGATGCCTCCCAGCCTTGGACCCGGCTCGCGGTCATCTCGTCCCTGCGGCCCGCCGACACCCGTTCAGTGTTCGATCGGCTGTTGCCCCTCGGCGCCTACCGGCACGCGACCCAACGCGGTGCGACGGAAGTGCTGCGCGGGTTGGCAGAGCTCACCGGAGCCCGCGCCGCGATGGTCCCGGACGATGTCCCTTGGTTGGTCCTCCGCCTGGACAATTTCTTGGACACCACTCCTCGCGTGGCGATCCTCGAAGGCCTTGTGCGCGGCCTCCAGCGTTCCGGCATAAGGCCCAAGCTCAACCCGCGTCCTTCCCGGCATCTGGACCAGCTCCTCGCCGGCGCGAAAGGCGAAGAGCTGCGCGCCCTATGGCAGCTTGCCCGGCAGTGCGGCCTTCCTGAGAACGACCGGCAACGCCAAGCCCTCGCCGAAGCCGGCAGGATCGCCGCCGATCCGGCCCTCCCCGTGGCCCGGCGCATCGTTGCCGTCGGCCTTCTCGGCCTGGGCGAGCCGGCCACGGTCGAAGGAACACTCCTCGGCCTGCTCGACGGCCGCCAACCAAGCGGGGTCCAGGCGGCCGCGCTTTCCGCGTTGTCCGCATCGAAGGCCCCGGTGGTCGGCGAAGGCCTCGTAGCGGGGTGGCGGAGCTACGCACCGGTCTTGCGTCCGCAGGTCCTGACGATCCTGCTCGACCGCCGTGCTTTCCATCCGTCGCTGATGGCGGCGGTCGAAGCGGGCCGGATCACCGTCGGCGAGCTGAACCTCGACCTCGAACAACGCCGACGGCTGCTGCGCGAGAGCGATCCCGCGATCCACGCCCGCGCCGCCAAGTTCTTCGGCGACGAGGAGTACAGCAACCGCAAGAAGGTCGTTACGGATTGGCTCGCCCGCCTGCCCGCGACCGGCGACGCCGCGCGCGGACAGAAGATCTTCGAGGACGTCTGCTCCCGATGCCACCAGAGCAACCGCATCGGCCACAAGGTTGGCCCCGACCTCAGCGGCGTCTCGCACCGGAGCGTGGAGGACCTCGTCTCGAACATCCTCGACCCCAACATGGCCATCAACCCCGGCTTCGTCGCCTACACCGTCGAGACCAAGGACGGAGAGAGCTTGTCCGGCCTGCTCACCGGAGAGACCTCCGAGAGCGTGACGCTGCTGCAGGCGATGGATCTCCGGACGACCCTCCCGCGAGCGCAGATCACCAAGCTGGAATCGAGCGGCCAATCCTTGATGCCGGAAGGGCTGGAAGCCGGGAAGACGCCCCAGGACCTCCGTGATCTCGTGGCCTTCCTCCAAGGCGCGAGGTGAACCGTCCTCCCGCGGCCCCTTCGGCCGCCATGCCTGTTCCATAAGCGGCCGCTACGGAGCGACGGTCGCGGCCTGATACTTCTCCGCCGGTCTTTACCGGACGCGTCGCGCGGCGCACGTTGGCCACGTGATCGACTTGGCCACAGCGGACACGTTGGAGCGGAGCCCGGCGCTCCGGTGGGTGATCATCGGTTCTTCGGCCTTCGGGGCCGGCATGTTGTTCGCCTCCCTCACCGGTCTGGAGCAAGGGGCGTCCGGTCTCGAGTTCCACGCCCGGTTGCTCTCCGTGCCGGCCTTCATCGTCGGATCGGTCGTCGCCTCCGCGTATTGGTGGCTCGTTTTCCACCTCGGTGCCGGGAAGGACGACCGTTCGGCGCGGCGGCAACTCCACGCCGCTTCGGGGCTGATCCTCCTCCTCGCACTGGCGGTGTTCATGTATCCGCTGCGCTTCGTCACGCCTGAGAAGCGCGACGACGTGCTCATCGGGCTCGCCATCGCGGTCGGTGCGTTGTCGTGCGTCGGCTTCATGATCCGCACGGTCGTCCGGATGCTCGAGGAAGAAGACGCCGCGAACCCGCCGCCGCCGAACCCGGGCCCTTGAGGTCCGTCCGTTGCCTTGACGCCTCGGGGCACCGAACCCACGTTGCGCGGGCTTGGCGAAACCCCGTCCAGCCGGGCCGAAGGCCGGCATCTTCACCGCCGTCTCCGCCACTCCCGCCGCCGTCGCGTTGCGGGGGCGCACGGCGCATGGCGGAGTGGTCACCTGTCCGGAGGTCACGGCCGGCGCCCAGCCGTTCTGGGTCGCGATGCTGGCGGGCCTCTTCCCTTCGCGCACGATCCTGGTGGTGACCGAAGGGCTGAAGGCGCAGGAAGGCTTCCACGCCGACCTCGCGACCTGGATCCGGACCCAGGACGCCGCCGCTGGATCCGGATCCCCGCTCCCGCTCTTCTACCCGCCCTGGGACATCCTGCCGCACGAGAACAAGCTCCCGCACTCCGACGTCATCAGCGAGCGCCTGCAGACGCTGGTCGAGCTCGCGGACGCGACGGGCGGCGCCGCCGGACCGGGACGCCGGGTGATCGTCGTCGCCTCGGTCACCGCGCTGCTGCAACGGACGTTCCCGGTCGCCGAACTGCGGGAGAAGACCCGACGGCTCCGGCGCGGCGACAACATCAATCCGCTCGACCTGATCGAGTGGCTCGAAGAGGTGGGGTACGAACCCGAGGCGCAGGTCACCAACAAGGGCGAGCTCTCGTGGCGCGGCGGCATCGTGGACGTGTGGCCGCTCAGCTCGCCCTGGCCGGTGCGGTTGGAGTTCTTCGGCGACGAACTCGAATCCCTACGAGAGTTCGATCCGCACACCCAGTTGTCCCGCGAACAAGTCGAAGCGGTGACGCTGCCGCCTGCCGGCGAGCTCAGCCTCTTGAAGAAGCGGGGGGCGGGGAACGCCGGACAGGGAACCGGCGCCGATCTGCGACCTCTGGCCTCGCTCCTCGATTATCTGCCCGCCGACACGCTGCTCGTCCTGTGCGAACCCGACGCGCTGCTCGACCACGCGCTCCGTTATCGCCAGACCGTTCCGCCGGCCGATGCCTTCTTCCTGCCCTGGGACGACCTGCTCGCCGACGCGGAGCAACGCGGGCTCGTCCGGTTCGACGTCACGGGACTGGACGCCGAAAACCTCGGCGGTTCCGGTCCTGTGCGTGGTGAGGACCTCGACCTCGTCCTGCCGGCAGATCCGGCCATGCCCCCGGTTCCGTCCGCGCGGGCGGATGGGCCGTTGCTGACCTTCACCTCGCTCGACGCGTTCCGGCCGATCGCAGCGACCTTGCCCGACCCGCAGGTCGCCGAGGCGCAGCGCCGCGAGTTCTTCGCGCAGCTGCACCGCTGGGGCCGCCAAGGGCACTCCGTCCATGTCTTCTGCAACAACGACGGCGAGCGCCAGCGCTTCGGCGAGCTGTGGCAGGAGTACGGTTTCGGCGGGACGCCGGTCGAGACCGATCTGGGGACCCTGTCGCGCGGGTTCATCCAACCGGACGCCAAGCTCGTCGTCGTCACCGACGCGGAGATCTTCGGACGCTACAAGGTGCAACGCCCTCGGCGCCTCAAGTCGCCCCATGCGCAAGCGATGCGTTCCGCGTTCGAGGTCGACTTCACGGATTTCGAGGAGGGCGACCATGTCGTCCATCTCCAGCACGGCATCGGGATCTTCCGCGGGCTGAAGACGCTGGCGTCCGCCAGCGCCCGCGGCTCCGGCCGGGTCGAACCGGGTTCGGGCCAGGAATGCCTGGTGGTCGAGTTCGCCGCGGCCGCCCCGGGTGACGAACCGCCGCGCCTCTACGTGCCCGTCACCGAAGCCCATCTCGTCAGCAAGTACGTCGGCGCGGGCAAGGCGCGGCCGCAGCTCAACCAGCTCGGCGGCACGCGCTGGACCAAGGCGAAGGAGCACGCCCAGAAAGCCGTCCGCGACCTTGCCGGCGACCTGCTCTCCGTCCAGGCGGCGCGCACCGCGCAGCCCGGCCACGCCTTCGCCGCGGACGCGCCGTGGCAGCGCGAGTTCGAGGGCGCCTTCCTGTACGAGGAGACGCCGGACCAGCTGAAAGCGATCGACGCCGCCAAGCGCGACATGGAGGCGGCCAAACCCCTGGACCGCCTGGTCTGCGGCGACGTCGGGTTCGGCAAGACCGAGGTGGCGATCCGCGCGGCGTTCAAGGCCGTGCTCGGCGGCAAACAGGTCGCGCTGCTCGTGCCCACGACCGTCCTCGCGCAACAGCACTACAACCATTTCCGCGAGCGCATGGCCGATTATCCGGTGCGCATCGAGCTGCTCTCGCGTTACCGCACGCCCAAGCAGCAGCGGGCCGTCCTGGAGGCCGCGGCGGCCGGCACGGTGGACATCATCATCGGCACCCACCGCATCGTGCAGGCCGACGCGGCGTTCAAGGACCTCGGGCTCGTCATCGTCGACGAGGAGCAGAAGTTCGGCGTGAAGCACAAGGAGCAGTTCAAGCTCCTGCGGAAGACCGTCGACGTGCTCACGCTCAGCGCGACGCCCATCCCGCGCACGCTCTACCTCGCGCTCACCGGTGCCCGCGACCTCAGCACGTTGGAGACGCCGCCGCAGGACCGGTTGCCGGTCGAGACCGTCGTTGGCAACCACGACGAGCGGGTCATCCGCGACGCCATCGCCCGCGAGTTGGAGCGGGGCGGCCAGGTCTTCTTCCTGCACAACCGCATCTCGACCATCGAGGGCGTCGCGCTGCGGCTCAAGGCGCTCGTGCCGGCGGCGCGCGTCGTCATCGGGCACGGCCAGATGGACGCCGACGACCTGGAGAAGGTGATGACCCGGTTCGTCAACGGCGACGCCGACGTGCTCGTGAGCACGACCATCATCGAGAGCGGCCTCGATATCCCGAACGCGAACACCATCATCATCGACCGCGCCGACCGCTTCGGCCTGAGCGAGCTCTACCAGCTGCGCGGGCGCGTCGGCCGCTACAAGCACCAGGCCTACTGCTACCTGCTGCTTCCGCGGCACGCGCAGCTGCTCACCGAGGCGCGCAAACGGATGAGCGCCATCAAGCAGTACTCCGCGCTCGGCTCCGGGTTCAAGATCGCCATGCGCGACCTGGAGATCCGCGGCGCGGGCAACCTGCTCGGCGCGCAGCAGAGCGGCCACATCACCGCGGTCGGGTTCGAGCTCTACTGCCAGCTGCTCCAGCAGAGCATCGCGGCCTTCAAGGGCGAGAAGGTCCGGCCCCGCGTGGACGTGCGGACGCGTTTCGATTTCCTCGCCACCAACCCGGGCGAGGAGAGGGACGCCAAGGCCGAAGGCCGGAAGCAGAAGGAGGAGGTGCGGCCCAAGTCCAACATCGAGGTGCCGCGCGAGGTGATGACCTGGCACGCCGACGAGCACGCGCCCTCACGCTCCGCGCACCCGGCCCCACGCGAACCGGTGCCGAAAGCGCCCGCCTACCTGCCGCTCGATTACATCCGTGAACCGGCGCAGCGCCTAGAGATCTATCGCCGTCTCGCCCAGGCCGTGGACCGCGCCGCTCTCGACGCCCTGGAGCGCGAGCTGACCGACCGTTTCGGGGCGCCGCCCGTGCCGGTCGAACTGCTGCTCGCCATCGGCGGGCTGAAGCTGCTGGCAGCGGAACGGCGCGTGGACGCGATCGAGGTCGTCGAGGACAAGGTGAAGCTCACGCGCAACGGCGAGCTGATCACCGTCGGAGGCCACTTCCCGCGCCTCGCCAAACGCGACGCCCGCGCCCGTCTCGGTGAGGTCAAGAAGCTCCTCTTGGCGCTGTGACATCCGTCGCTTCCGCCGTATCCGACCGGTGGACCCGGACGATCCAGGCCGCCGTCGGATGGCGACTTCCGTGATCTATCCGACGGTCCCGCCGAGGAACAACGGCACCATGTGGCGCTCGTAGATGTTCTCCGTCACCTGCTTCGCGACGATGGCTTCGTTGGACTTGAGCAGGTCGAGGTAACGCGAGCCCTGCTTCGCCGCGAGTTTGAACGAGACGTGCAGCAGCTGGCGGATGTTCGCGTTGAAGTCTGGGTGGTC
>JANNAJ010000649.1:0-4013 GCA_031384285.1 Verrucomicrobiota bacterium | reverse complement strand
GACTCCGACTACGGCACCAAGGCTCTGGGCGACCTCAAAGCGCTCGAAGCCAAGCCCGACCGGGTCGAGTGGGTGCGGACCATCCCGTTCATCATCCTCCATGCCGGCTGCCTCGGGGTGCTGATCACCGGATGGAGCTGGACCGCGGTCGGGACCGCGGTCGCGCTCTACTTCGTGCGGATGTTCGCCATCACCGGCTTCTACCACCGCTACTTCTCGCACCGGACCTACTCGACTTCGCGGGCGTGGCAGTTCGTGCTCGCGATCTGGGGCGCCGCCTGCGTGCAGAAAGGCGCCCTCTGGTGGGCCGCGACGCATCGGCACCACCACCAGCATTCCGACGAGCCGGTTGACAAACATTCGCCCCTGCAGCACGGGTTCGTCTGGTCGCACATCGGCTGGATCACCAGCTCCAAGAATTTCCCGACCGACTACGGGCGGGTGAAGGACCTCGCGAAGTTCCCGGAACTCGTCTTCCTCAACCGCTACGACACGCTCGTCCCGATCCTCTTCGCGACCCTGCTGTTCGGCATCGGAAAGCTGCTGCAATACCAGGCGCCGTCCTTGGGTGTGACCGGCGGACAGATGCTCGTCTGGGGATTCTTCATCAGCACGACCGTTCTGTTCCACGGCACCGCCTGCATCAACTCGATGGCGCACGTCTTCGGGAAGAAGCGCTACTCCACCGGCGACGACAGCCGGAACAGCTTCATCCTCTCGCTCATCACCTTGGGCGAGGGCTGGCACAACAACCACCACCAGCACATGACCACCGTGCGCCAAGGCTTCTACTGGTGGGAGCTCGACATCACCTACTACCTGCTGAAGGTGATGTCGTGGACCGGCCTGATCTGGGACCTGCGCCCCGTGCCGACCGAGGCGTACAACCGCGCCAAGCACCTCCCGAAAGGCCGCTGAGCGCGGTCCTGGCCGCGACGCCGTCCGGACGATCTCCGCCGGCGCGACCGCGGTGGACGTCCGGCGGATCGGGTCCACTCTGTCCGGACCATGCCACTTCCTCGTCTCGCCATCGTCGGCACCGGCATCGCCGGCCTCGGCACCGCGTACTTCCTGCGCGGGCGTTTCGACATCACGTTGTTCGAGCAGGCGGACTATCCCGGCGGCCACACCCACACGATCGACGTGGCCGGCCGGACCGGACCGGTCGCGTTCGACACCGGGTTCATGGTGTTCAACCGCGTCACCTATCCGAACCTCTGCCGCTTCTTCGAGGAGCTGGAAGTGCCGGTGAAGCCCACCGACATGAGCTTCAGCGTGCAGCACGTGCCGAGCGGGCTGGAGTTCTGCGGATCGAGCCTCAACCATCTTTTCGCGCAGCGGAGGAACCTGTTCCGGCCCTCGTTCTACCGGCTGCTGCTCACCATCGACCGCTTCAACACCGAGGCCGTGGCCGCGCTCGACGACCCGCGCTGGGCCGGGATGGCCCTCGGCGATTACGTGCGGGAGCGCGGTTACGGCCACGGCTTCCGCGACCTGTACCTGGTGCCGATGAGCAGCGCCGTCTGGAGCACGCCGCCCGACCGGATGCTGGAGTTCCCGGCCATGGCGTTGCTGCGTTTCTTCCATAACCACGGCTTCCTCGGCCTGCGGACACAGCATCCGTGGTGGACGGTGGAAGGCGGCGCCCGCGAATACGTGCGGCGGCTGCGCCCGCTCATCGATCCGGACGGCACGCGCATCCGGCTCCGTTCACCCGTCGCCCGTGTGGTCCGCGAAGCGACCGGGGCCGCCGTCACGACGGAGGACGGCAAGGTCGAGCGGTTCGACCAGGTGGTGCTCGCCTGCCACGCCGACCAAGCCCTGCGGATGCTCGCCGACGCGGACGAGGACGAGCGGCGCGTGCTCGGCGAGTTCCGCTACCAGCCGAACATCGCCACCGTCCACACCGACACCGGCGTCATGCCCAAGGCGCGCCTCGCGTGGTCGGCGTGGAACTACCGCATCGCGTCCGGTCCGGAAGGCGCACCGGCGCCGCAGACCATCTATTGGATGAACCGTCTCCAAGGCATCCGCGGCACGGTGGATTATTTTGTGTCCATCAACGGCGAGTCCTCGGTGGACCCGGGGAAGGTGGTCCGGCGCATCGCGTACGAGCATCCGCTGTTCAGCCTCGGGGCCATCCGCTCCCAGGCCGAGCTGCCGCGCCTGAACCGGCGTTCACAGGAGGCCGCGGTCCGCTTCGCCGGGAGCTATTTCCGGCACGGCTTCCACGAAGACGCCTTCACCTCGGCCCTGGATTGCGCGCAGGCCGTGGCGGGCGAGCGCCTCTGGACCTGACGCGCCCGGCCGGATGCCGGCGATGTCGTGAATTTCCATGAAACCCCGGGCGTCGGGGGCGTGTCATCCTGTCCGAAGCAAACTCACGTTTGACCCCCTCATGCAAAAACAGCACGCTGCGCCGACCATGAAGTTCCGCCCCTTGTTGGCCGCTGCCGTCGCGGCGACGACGCTGTCCGTCGCCCAGGCCGAGCTGGCGCAAAAGCCCGTTTCGCTCGACGACTGCATCCAGATGGCGTTGCGGCACAACTTCGACGTGCGCATCCAGCGCTACGGCCCCCGGGTGGCCGAATTGAACCTGAGCTCCGCCTACACGCCGTACGACCCGACGTTCACCGCGAGCGCCGGCCAGGGCTTCCGCCGCTCCGAGGCGGGCTTCAACCCGAGCGTCTTCAACCCGCCGTCGAACGAGAACTGGAACGACAACTACGGGGTCGGTCTCGGCGGCAACCTGCCGACCGGCCTGCGCTACGATTTCTTCGGCGACGTCAGCCGCAGCCAGAGCACCACGCTTTCCGGCGCGGGGACCTTCACCAGCCCGTTCGATTATTCTCCCGATGCGGGCGTGCGGCTCACGCAACCGCTGCTCAAGAACGCCTGGATCGACCAGACCCGCTGGACCATCGCGGTCGACAAGCTCGCGCTGAAGAGCAACATCGAATCGGTCCGCGGCCAGATCATGACCACCTTGGTCAACGTCGAGCTCGGCTACTACAACCTCATCAGCGCCTACGAGAACGTGTTGGTGCAAGAGAAGGCGCTCGAGGTCTCCGACCGGTTTTTGTTCGAGACCCGCAAGCGCGTCGAGGTCGGCGCCCTCGCCCCGTTGGACGCCGAGCAGGCCAAGGCCGAGGTCGCCCGCCTCAAGGCCGACCTGGTCAGCGCGCGCAAATCCCTGGGGGACCAGGAGCGCGCCCTCAAGCAGCTGCTCGACGAGGATTTCGCGACCAGCTCCGGCGAGATGCTCATGCCCACGGCCAAGCTCCAGAACGTGCCGGCGCTCGTGAACCGCACGGACAGCTGGATGCGCGCCTTCGACCTGCGGGCCGATTATCGCCAGCAGAAGATCGCCCTCGAGCAGCAGAAGGTCACGCTCCGCTTCACCCGCAACCAGCTCTATCCGCAGCTCGACCTGAGCGGCGGCTACGGCGTCACAGGGCGGTCGTCCGAGTTCGGCCCCGGCATCTCCGATCTCGGCAACCGCAGCAACCCCAACTATTCGTGGGGCCTGAAGCTCACCTTCCCGCTGGACAACCTGTCGGCCCGCAACGGGCACAAGAAGGCGAAGCTCGACCAGGAGAAGCTGCTCGTGCAGTTCAAGCAGACCGAGCAGTCGATCATGATCCAGATCGACAACGATATCCGCGCCGTCGAGAGCGCCCGCGAACGCATCGAGGCGACCAAGCAGTCGCGCATCTACGCCGAGGCCGCGCACGAGGCCGAGAAGAAGAAGCTCGAGAGCGGCAAGAGCACCAACTACCAGGTGCTCCAGCTCCAGCGCGACCTCACCCAGGCCCAGACGCAAGAGATCAGCACCTTGGCCGACTACAACAAGGCCCTCGCACGGCTCGCCTTCGACGAAGGTTCGACCCTGACCCGCCTCGGCGTTTCGATCGACCTTCGCTGACACGTCGACCCGGCCCGCCACCGCCCTGGGGCCGGAGGGCTTACCGTACCCGGAGCTTGGAGGGTTCTCCGGGGCGTGTCCCGCCGGG
>JANNAJ010000061.1:0-18408 GCA_031384285.1 Verrucomicrobiota bacterium | reverse complement strand
CGCCCGTCGCGAAGATCTCCAGTCCGCTGCCGTCGGGACGGAACCGCACCACGCCGCCCCCGGGCATCGAGATCTTGCGTCCGTCCGTGCCGGTGCAGTCCTCGAGGCCCTTGTCGCCGACCGCAAGGTAGAAGAAGCCATCCATGCCCCGCTTGAAGTTGGCCGGGACGTGGTCGTTCCAGCCCAATCCCCACGGCTCCCGCAACGTGTGCGTGAGCAGGTCCACCGGTTCGCGTCCGACACCGTCGTCGTCACGGAAGACGGTCAGGAACGGGTTGTGCAGCACGTACAGCTTGCCCTCCAGATGCTGCATCCCGAAGACCGCGTGCAGGTCCTTCGCGAAGAGCGTGCGCCGGCCGTCGGGATGGAGGCACCAGATCCGGCCGGCCTTGGCGTCGGGCTTCACGTCCTCGCGGATGTCCATCGGGTCCTCGGCGACGAACACGCGTCCGTCCGGCGCGGTGGTGACGACGCTCGGATGCGAGACCTCCGGTGCCTGGGCGACGAGTTCCATCGACCAACCCGGCACGGGCTTCGGAACCGCGGCGCGTCCGGCGACGACCGGTCCCACGACCAGGACGAACAAGACCGCGAGAAGACGACGGATCATGGGCGAAATGGATGGGAGCCTACTTCGCCGACTTCGCGCGGAATTCTTTCGCGAGCCGATCAAGCGCGACCGCGGGCGCCGGCCCGTCGTGGGCGAAGACCGCGTAGCGAAGGGTCAGCGGTCGTTCCGGACGCAGCTTCAGGTCGCCGTCCATGAGGATGCACGGGTTGAGCATCGCGATGCCGACGGGGTTGTGCCAGCGGGTCGGCGGGTTCGACGGATGGCTGTACACGGCGACGCCCGCGGTCTTCCCGGTGTCGAGGCGGGCCGTGTAGTCGTACCACGCCGCATCGGGCCATCCGGTGGTCGGATCGTCGTGCTTGGGCGCCGGGAGCTTCACCGGCCCGTCGGGCGAGCTGACCAGCGGATCGGCACCGGCCCTTCCCTTCACACAGAACCCGCTGAACGCGGCCCGCGGGACGGTGATCTCTTCGACCGGTGTGAGGACGAAGGTGAGCTCGTGCCAGTTGCCTTCGGGCAACGCGCGGCTCGCCACGGTGAGCGCCTCGCGGAGCATCACCCGGTCGGCCACGCGCCATTCGTTCTCCACGACCAATCGGCCTTCGGGCCCGGGAGCCCCTTCCAAGCGCAGGGAGGTGTTCACGATCCTCCGGTCCTCGGTCGGTGCGTGCGCGCCCCAGCCCCAGAAATCTGCCTTCACGAAGCCGTCCACTTCGTACCATGCGAAGAACACGCCGCGATGGTGCGGATGGTCCTTCGGCGCCAGCGCGGCCACGGATTCGCCCGATGGCGTCAGCAACGGGTAGATGCCGCAGGCGCTGTTGGCGCTCAGCGCCGAGCCGACGGGCTTGGTCTTGAGATATCCGAACAGGTCACGTCCCGACGGCGCGACGACGGTGACGCCGTCCGGTCCCGGACGGAGCGTCCATCTGGGTTCCGCGGCACGGAGCCCTTGGGCGAGGCCTCCGAGGGCCACGAAGACGACGGTGAGCGAAGGCAGGCTGGGCGTTTTCATCAAATGGTTCCCGAGGTGTCCGTGGTTTCGCGGACCTGGTCCGCGGAAGGCTGGGCGTCCCGGACGAAGCGGCCGGGCACCGCCGAAGGCCGCACGAAGGTCAGCGGCGACCGGCCGGTGCGTTGGTGGGCAGCGGTAGAGTGACCGGGCCGGGTCGTTTCGGCTGGTGCAGGCCGCTGCCGAGACCGGAGAGCGGATCGTGTTTCGGCCGGGTCGTCCACGCTTTGTATGCCCAGAAGCCGACGAGCATCAACGCGGTCCCCAGCAAGACCGGGAACACCCACTGCCATCGCACGCGCGACAGCTGGAGCATGATGAAATCGAGCGGGCCCTTGTCGCCACCGGACAAGCCGGGAGGCCCGGCGTAATCGTCGGTGCGGCCAAGCTCGGACTCGAGTTCGGCGACGAGCGCCTGGTCATCGAGACGCAGGTAGCGGGAGTAGTTGCGCGCGAAGCCGCGGATGTAGACGGGCGCGGCGAAGACGCCCCATTCGCTCGCCTCGATGGCGCGGATGTGGTCGGTCTTGATGTTGGTCGCATCCGCGACCTGGTGGACCGTGAGCTTCTGTCGCTCACGTTCGGCACGCAGTTGTTCACCGACGGTTGGCATCGCGCCTTTTGTAAGGCTTCCGGTGCGCCCGCGGCAACCGCGGAAACCGTTTCTGTCAAGGAAGCCGATCGGCCAAGTAAGGTCATACAGCCGAGATCATCGTCACCCGATCAGATCGGCCGGTTTGGACAGCGAACCGGAGTGGGACGGTTGTCGGATCGACGGCGCCCTGCCATGCGTGGACATCCAACTCAGGCACAAAAAAAGGAGGCCGGACCTTAGGTCCGGCCTCCGTGGAAGCTCAGCTCTTTTGGAGCCCGCTCAGTTGCTCGAGCGGTAGAACTTCTGCGCCGCCGCACCGGTGTTCGGGGCGAACGGGCTGGTCGCACCAGAGACCGGCGCGAACGGACCGGACGCGCTGTCCGAGCCGAGCAAGGTACCGGTGTAGGTGATCTTGCCGTCCGCTCCGATGCCGATCGTCGGAGTGGTGATGACCACCGGTGCGGTGTTGTAGTCCCAGAAGGCGATCAGGCCTTTGGCCGCCGGGAGAGCGGAGGGCGAGGTGCCCTTGCTGATGGCGAGCGCGTCGGCTTCGGTCAACGCCTTGTTGAACACGGCGAAGTCGTCGATGATCGCATGGCTGACTTCGGCGCCGCCGGCACCGGAACCCATGTAGAAGGCCCGGCTATCGGTCTTCAACGGGTTCGTGCTCTGGCCGTTGAGGAACAGCTTGCCGTCGATGTAGATGTTCTTGTCGGCGCCCTTCTTCGTGAACACCCAGTGGTGCCACTGCGTGGTCCACCAATCCGCGGAACCGCTGTAGTCGGGGAAGTTCACGATGTCGGTGGTGATGCGCTGGGTGGCTCCGTCGCAGCAGCCGACGGTGTCGAAGTACACGTTCTGGTTGCTCCAGGGGACGTGCGCGTGGAAGTTCCGGTTGTTGCCGGCCGAGGGCGAGTCGAGCGTGAAGGCGGAGCTGTCCGCGGTGTCGTACTTCTTCTGCCAGAACGAGACGGTCAACTCATCGTTCGCCGTCGCGGCGTTGGCCGCAGCGAGGAACTTGTCGTCGAACGTCCCGACCGGGCCGCCCTTCTTGGTCAGGTCGATGCCTTTGTCGCCCGCCTTGCCGGTGTGGCCGCCCGCGTCCGCCGTGTACACGGCCGAACCCAAGAGCAGACCTTTGTAGCCGCCGACGGAATCCGCCGTGGTGCCGTTGTAGGTGCCGGCCGTGAACGACCACGTGGCGACCGACGCCTTGCCGGCGGGATCCGGATAGCCGAGCTCGATGGTGTGGACCGACCCGCTCGCGTAGAGATCGCTCGGCTTGAAGGTGATGGTGATCACTTGGCCGTCCTTGGTGACGGTCGGGGTGACCGCTTTGCCGTCGAGCTTGAGGCTGGTGTTGGCCGCGGTCCAAGCCGTCTTGCCGTCGCGGTGCGCGATGGTGATGCCGGCAGCCGGAGAGACGCCCTTGGCGTTGACGCCCGGGCTCTGGGTCACATAGGCACCTTCAGGAGGCGCGGGGAGATCGACCGCAGCGCTAAGGAACTTGCTCGGGATCGGAGTCAGGGAACCGGACGGGGTCGGATTGCCGACCTTGCGCCAAGCGACCTGGCCGTAATCGCCGCCGCCGCCTTCCTTGTAGACGACGCTGATGAAGTACTTCTTGCCCGCGACGAGGTTGATCGGCGAAGCCGTCGTCTCGTCACCCGTGCCCGGTTCCTTGAAGCCGTCGCAGCAACCGGTCTCCTCGGCGACGAGGGCCAGGTTGGACTCCTTGTCGTCGGTGCTGATGTAGAACTGGCCGGCGTCATCGCTGCGGAGGAAGAAGTCGTACGCTCCGGACTCCGTCGGGGTGAGGTAGCCGTTCATGGTCGCACCGTAGGACTCCAACGAATCCGTCGGGAGCAGGTCGCGGCTGTTGGCCGAGAACACCGCACCGACGCGGTCGGGGGAGTTGGGGTACTTCGCGTCATCGAACATGCCCTGGATGGCGTTGCCGCCGATGCCCGTGTAGATGGACATCTTGAGCACGCCGTCCTTGATGTTCAGGTAGGAGAAGAAGCTCGCCTTGGTGTCCGCGGCAACCGCGTTCTTCGAGCCGTCCGCCACGTTCTTGACCGCGACGGTGTACTCGGTCGCACCGGGCGCCTGCTTGTCGGTCGTCAGGGTGACGACGTTCTTCTTGACGGTGGCCGCCTTGACCGCGAGGGCCGGCGTGATGGTGTAGTTCGCGACGGTGGTCGCGGACGTCGCATCCAAGGCCTCGGAGAAGGTCAGGACCACGGTTTCGAACGAACCGGTCCCGACGGCGCCTTTCAGCTCCGGCTTGGTGGTGTCGATCGGATCGGTGCCGGCCTTGAACTCATCCAAGTTGCTGACGCCGTCCTTGTCGAAGTCCTTGGCGGCATCGCTCGGATCGTTCGGGTTGAAACCATATTGGGTTTCCCAGTTGTCCGGCATGCCGTCCTTGTCGGTGTCGACCGGAGGAACGCCCGGAGAGGCACCGGCGGCGAGCTTCTTGATCTCGGCCTCGGTCAGTGCACCTTTGTAGATGGCGAAGTCATCCATGACCGCGTCCGGATAGGCCGCGCCGCCGTCGGCACCGATGTTCAAGCGGTTGAAGTCGGTGGCCAAGGGGGCGACGCCTTCGGTCTGCTCGGTCAACAGTACACCGTCCACGTAGATCCGCTTGGCTTCTCCGTCCTTCACGAACGCGTAGTGGTGCCAAGCGGTGAAATCGAATCCGTCGGGAGGCGCTTGCTGGAGGCGCTGGCCCGGAGCGGCGCAGCAACCGGAGGTGTCGAAGTAGATGATGCCGTTGGACCAAGGGACGTGGAACTGGAAGCCGCGGTCCTGGCTGTCGGCATTCGCCCAGAACGAGCTGCTGTTGACGTTGCTGTTGTTCTTCTGCCAGAGCACGACCGTCGTGTGGTCGTCCGCGGCCGCGGCGTTCATCGGATTGGCATCGCCCGTGGCCTCCAAGAGCAACTTGCCCGGAGTGTCCAGACCGACGCTGAAGCCCTTGCCGCCACCCGGGCGACCGCCGCCTGCTCCGGTCAGCACCGCGCTACCGACAATCGTGCCGGCGAAGTTGCCTTGCGCCGCTTTGATGGTGGCACCGTCGGCTTCGACCCGCTCGAAGTCCCAATAAGCGACCACATCGGCCGCTCGTGTCGTTGAGGCCACCGCGCCAGCGGCAAGCGCCGCGAGAACGGCGAACCTCAGCCTGTTTGCGATTGTTTGTTTCATGATGGTTACGGATTTTAGCTATCGAACCCGCCCGCGAAACCTAAGCCCCCCACAATGGCCGTGGAGCGAGCGTTTCTTTCGGGGATGGCTGAGTTGAGTAAGGCCCTAGGCAATTTTGCTGTCGAGCAGAAATTCCCCGGCGCGCAAGGTTCTGCTGGTGTATTTGTGCAACGTTCTCGCGACCCAGATGAAGCGGGTCAAGATGACGCACTTTTGCGGCGCATTCCCGACGGAGATCTGATTCGAAGAGAAAAGCGCCGCAGAACGGTCGACAGCGAGCCAAGCGATGTCGGGAAGCCCTATCACCTACCGTTTAGCCGACCCCAAAGAGGGTTGCTCCAGCCGTCCAGATGCCGGGCCGCGTCCGGTTCTCCCGGAACCATCTTTTAGCGCGATCGCGCGGTCGGCGCCTCGCGCTTCGTTCCGAAACGAAGAAACCCCGCCAGAGCGGGGTTCTTCGGGGCGATCGGGATTCAGGCCACGGCTTCTTCGCCTTCTAGGAAGCCTTGGAGCTGACGGAGCCGGGTCGGATGGCGCATCTTGCGGAGCGCCTTGGCCTCGATCTGCCGGATGCGCTCACGGGTGACCTTGAACTGCTTGCCGACCTCCTCGAGGGTGCGGCTGTAGCCGTCGAGCAGGCCGAATCGCAGTTCGAGCACCTTGCGTTCGCGTTCGGTGAGCGAATCGAGCACGTCGGCCAGCTTTTCCTTGAGCAGCGCGTAGCTGGTCATGTCCGACGGGTTCTCGGCCGCTTTGTCCTCGATGAAGTCGCCGAAATTGGTGTCGTCGGAATCGCCGACGGGGCTCTGCAGCGAGATGGGCTGCTGGGCCATCTTCAGCACCGCGCGCACGCGGTCCACCGGCATCTGCATCTCCTCGGCGATCTCTTCCGGGGTCGGCTCGCGGCCGAAATCCTGGATCAACTGCTTCTGCACCCGCATCAGCTTGTTGATCGTCTCGATCATGTGGACCGGGATGCGGATGGTCCGCGCCTGGTCGGCGATCGAACGGGTGATGGCCTGGCGGATCCACCAAGTGGCGTACGTGGAGAACTTGTAGCCGCGGCGGTACTCGAACTTCTCGACCGCCTTCATCAGGCCCATGTTGCCCTCTTGGATGAGGTCGAGGAACGACAGGCCGCGGTTGGTGTACTTCTTGGCGATGGAGATGACCAAGCGGAGGTTGGCCTCGACCATCTCGGTCTTGGCCTGGAGGGCGCGCTTCTCGAAGTGCTTCAGCTGGCCGAACGCGGCGAGGTAGCCCGGGGCGTCCATGCGGACGAACTGCTCGAGCGCCTTGATCTTCTGCTCTTCGGCGTGGATCATCGCCTGGGCCTGGGCGGAGCGCTTGTGCGGCTCGAGCTCCTTCACGGTCCGGAGGCTCATCTGGACCTTGTCGTGGATGTTGTCCGCGACGAGGGACATCTCCTCGATGACCTTTTGCTTGTAGTAGAACTTCGGGAAGGTCTTCTGGAGCTTGTCGTCGAGCTTCTTGTAGTCGGCGGAAGCTTTCTCTTCCTTCGCCTTCGACCCGGCGGTCACCAGTTCCGACCACTTCTCGTCGACGGTCTGGTCGACGGCGCGGACGTCCTTGACCAACTTGCGCAGCGCCTTGAGGTGCTCCTCGCGGGTCTCGATCTTTTTGTCGACGATGACGCGGTCGAAGCGCTCCTTTGGCGGCTCGGAGATGAGCTTCTCGGCCAAAGCGATGTGCTCTTTGCCGGCGAAACCGAAGCTGTAGATGATGCGCTTGACCTCGTTCTCGGCGTCCTCGATGCGCTTGGAGATCTCGACCTCCTGCTCGCGGGTGAGCAACGGGACCTGCCCCATCTGCTTGAGGTACATCCGGACGGGATCGTCCAAGATGTCGAGCCGGCCCTTGTCCTCGGGTTCTTCTTCCTGTTCGGGCTGCTTGACGCGGTCGACCTCGGCCTGGTCGACGATGTCGATCTCGAGGTTGCGGAGCTTGATGTAGATCTCGTCGAGGTCCTCCGGGGTGACAACGTTGTCCGGCAACGCGTCGTTGATGTCGCCGTAGGTGAGATATCCCTGCTCTTGGGCGATGCGGACGAGTTCCTTGATCTTCTCCGTGATGTCCACGCCGCTTGCGCTCTTGACGGTGCCGATGTTGACCTGCAAGGCGTCCGGTTCCATGGCCAACAGGCCCATGGGCGGGCCGTCGGGGCCACCGGCGGACGCGGCCGGCTGCGCCCCGGCGGACCTGGACGCGGCCGGTTTGCCCGCCAGTTTCGCGGCCGGCTTGGTGGCCGGTTTCGCGACCGGAGGCTTGGCGGTCGGAGCTTTGGGGGAAGAAGTCTTGGGAGCGGAGGACTTCGCAGGGTCTGCCTTCAAGGCAGGCTGGGGAGCCTTGGCCACGGCAGCCTTGGTCACAGGCGTCTTTGCCTCAGGGGCCTTGACCGCGGACGCCTTGGCAGGGGCCTTCGACGTCGGAGAAACCGGTTTCTTGACCAGTTTCTCCGGCTTCGGGGCCGCGACTTTTTTCGGGGCGACTTTTGCGGGCGACTTCTTGTCTTTCGGCTTAAGCATACAGATGAACCAAGGGACCTGGACGGAAACGAGCGGGGCACTATCGAAACCGGAGGAGGTCAAGTCAAGGGATGGCTCGGCGTGCACCAGGGCCGACGCATCAGATTTTGAGGAGATGGCGTAGGTGATCTGGTCTGAGGGCGGCGTGGACTTGTTTGCGGTGGATCCCGCGGTCGAGGGATTCGTCTTTGCGGAGGAGGTTGAGAGCGAGGCGTCGGCCGTGACGATGCAGCCGGCCAGCTCCAGCTGCCGCAGCAGCGCGGGCACGGCGGGGATCTCGTTGCTCTTATCGGCCACCAACGATCGGCCCAGCGTCAGGCCGCTCTCCGCGGCCCAGACGCTCACCAAACTCATTTTCTCATGCGGCGGCCCTCCATCGGGCGCGGATCCGCTGTTGACGCGGCGGCCCGGCGTGCGCTCTTTGGCCCCCTGTGCGACCGCCGCTCGAGGACACCTTCATCAGCTGGTCCGTCCCGCCTGTGCAGATGGACGAGCTCTGGTCCGCCGGCTGGTGGTATCTCGGGCCGGTGTTCTTCCGGCGCGCGAGCATCGAGTGGGGCGGCCGGTTGGCGCCGCTCCAGCATCTCCGGCTGGAATTGGCGCGGTTCCGGCCGAGCACGAGCCAACGGCGGGTGCTGCGCCGCAACCGCGACCTCGACCTGCGCATCCGGCCCGCGGAGGTGGACCCGGAACGCTGCGCGCTCTTCGACCGGCACAAGGTCCGCTTCGACGAAGGCGTCCCTCACGCGTTGACCGATTTCCTCGGACCGAACCCGGCCGCCCACCCGGTGCCGGTGCTCGAGTTCGGTCTCTACCGGCGCGACCGGTTGATCGCCGCGAGCTATCTCGCCCGCGGACATCGCTCCGTCGCCAGCCTCTACTGCGTGTTCGAGCCGGATGAAGCGCCGCGCAGCCTCGGCATCTACACGATGCTGCGGGAGATCCAGTGGGCGAAGGAGCAGGGCTGCCGCCTTTACTATCCGGGCTACGCGCTGCTGGAGCCGTCGCCGATGGACTACAAGAAGACGTTCCACGGTCTGCAGCTCTACGAATGGGGCGGCGGATGGCGTCCCTTCTCGCGACAGGTCCCCGGCGACGACCCGACCTGGGGCGGTTGAACCGGGTTTCGCTCCACGGTCGGACCTTTGGGGAGGTGCGGTCCGAAGTGGCGGACACGGGATCGGGCACTGCGCTTGTCGTGCAGAAAACACCGGCCGGAGAGAAAATCTGGAAAGCAGGAGAGCAGGAGCTTCGCCGGCTCCATTCCTGTTTTCCTGCTTTCCAGCCCCATCTCTTCTACCGAGCAAATTGAACTCCGCGGCACCTCGGATCCGCGTCGGATCCGCCCGCTCTGGCGAGCGAAGTTGAATCCTCCGGCGATATCGGCAGTCTGCCGACCGATGTTCCGCACCTTGACCTTGATGCTGTTGCTGGTGTCCTCGGCTCTCGCCCAGACGCCGGCCGATCCCGTCCCGACAAAACCGCTCACCGACCTGGAAAAAGCCGAGAAGGCGGTGAAGCTCCCGAACGGTTTTCGCTACGAAGTGCTCGTGATGGGCGGCATCGCGGAACCGGTCTACCTCCAGTTCAGCCCGGACGGTCGCCTCTGGTTCACCGGGCGGCGCGGCGACATCTGGGCCTACGACCTCGCCACCAAGAAGCACGACCACATCGCCAAGCTCGACGTCTGCTGGGAACCGACGCCGGGGCGCGAGGCCAACGAACGCGGGCTGCACGGCATCGAGTTCGACCCGGGCTACCTCAAGAACGGCCTGCTCTATCTGCACTACGCCCCCTGGGCGCCGACGAACGCGACCGCTTGGAGCAACCGCGTCTCCCGTTTCGCCGTCGACAACCCGGCCCGAGCGACCGGGCTGAAGATGGATTCCGAGAAGATCCTGCTCACGGTGCCTAGCCTCCGGGGCTTCCACCAAGGCGGCGCGATGGGCATCAACCCGCGCGACGGCAAGCTCTACGTGACCGCGGGCGACAACAACGTGTCGTCCGACACCGAGAAGTTCTGGGCCGACACGAACAACCCGCCGCAGGTGCTGGGCGCGCTCCAGGGCAAGACCCTCCGCATCAACCTCGACGGCTCCATCCCGACCGACAACCCGTTCGTCGGCCGAGCGGATGCGCATCCCGCCGTCTACACCTACGGCCACCGCAACCCGTATTCCCTCAACATCGACCGCACCACCGGCAACGTGTATGTCGGCGAGGTGGGCTTCGACCGCAAGCAGGACTGGGAGGAGATCAACTGGCTGCGCCCCGGCAAGAACTACGGCTGGCCGCGTTGCATGGGCACCAACTATGCGACCTACGGCGGTGGGCCGTGCCCGTTGCCGGACGCGACCGAACCCTGGATCTCCTGGATCCACGAAGGCGGTTCCAACGCGACCAGCGGCCCGGTCTACCGGCCCGCCGGCAAGGGGCATGATTTTCCCGAGGCTTTCCACGGCGGGATGTTCTATGCCGACTGGGTCCGCAAATGGATACGGTTCGCCACGGTCGATCCCGTGAGCAACACGGTGGTGAAGACAGAACCGTTCGCGCGCGGCATGACCGCCGGCGTGATGTCGATGCAGCTGGGGCCGGACGGCGCGCTCTACTTCGTGGAGTACGGCGGCTGGTTCACCGGGGTGCCGAGCGACAAGCTCGCGCGCATCGTGAAGGAATAGCCGGTCGCCCGTGGCGGCCACGGGCGGCGGGTAGCTCGAGTTTTCTAGCCCGCGCGGCGGCCGAGAACGCGCCGGGGAATCACCCCGGTGCGCCGCGGAGGTGGCCCGGGCGGCGGCTCCGGTCCGCTGACTCGCCGGGTCGGACAATGCACGGCGCGCCCCGGCCTTCGGCCCAGCACAAAAGTTTCGTGTGGCGGTCTCCGTTTCCCGGCTATCGTCGGCGTCCCATGAACTGGCAACATGTCGTCTGGACCTATATCGCGCTGCTCGTCGTCGGAGGCGCGATCGGCTACGTGAAAGCGGGTAGCAAGATCTCCCTCTTCGCTTCCTTGGGTTTCGCCGTGCCATTGGTGCTCGCGCTGCTCCTGCGTTGGCCGACCGACGTGTCGGTGGTGGTGCTCGGGATCCATTTCGTCTACTTCGCGGTCCGGTTCGTCCGGACCAAGAAGTTCATGCCCGGCGGTCTGCTGGCCGCCGCCTCGCTCGCCGCGGGATCGTTCGCCTTCTTCGCCACCCGTTGATCCTGCACCGGGCCGCGGGCCGTTGACCCTGCCGCGAGCCACGCCTCAGATCCTGCCCGACGGCCATCCGCTCCGCTTTCCCTGTTTCCGTTCCCGTTCCGCGTTTCTCCGCACATGTCTCCTCGCGATCTGCCGGTCTGGCAGCTGCACGCCGATATCGTCCGCGTGCTCACCGAAGGCAACCAGCTCGTCCTCGTCGCGGCCACCGGCTCCGGCAAGACGACCCAGGTGCCGCAGATGCTCCTCGACGCCGGGCTCGCCGGGGACAAGCGCATCGTCGTCCTCCAGCCGCGCCGGGTCGCTGCGCGCACCGTCGCCTCGCGGGTGGCTTGGGAACGGGACAGCAAGCTCGGTGGCGAGGTCGGGTACCAGGTCCGCTTCGAGGACCATCTATCCCGGGCGTCGCGTCTGTGCTTCGTCACCGAGGGCATCCTGTTGCGCTGGCTGCAGGACGACCGCGACCTCGGCGACGTCGGCGTGGTGATGTTCGACGAGTTCCACGAGCGGAACCTGCTCAGCGACGTCGCGCTCGCCTTGGTGAAGCGCCTGCAACAGACCACACGCCCCGACCTGAAGATCGTGGTCATGTCGGCGACGCTCGAGGCCGGACCGGTCGCCCGTTATCTCTCCGACGACGCCGATTCGCCCGCGCCGATGCTTGCGTCGGAAGGTCGTACGTTCCCCGTGTCCATCCGTTGGTCGGAATACGGCGACGAAAGGCCCGCCTCGGAGCAGGCCGCCGATGCCGTCGAGCGCATCGTCCGCAACGGCGATCCGGGAGACATCCTCGTGTTCATGCCCGGCATGGGCGAGATCAACTCGACGATCAACGCGCTGCGGGACGCGCGTCTCGGCGAGCGCTGCGCGTTCATCCCGTTGCACGGCGACCTGCAACCGGAGGACCAAGACCGCGCCTTCCAACCGAGCGACGTGCGCAAGATCGTCGTCTCCACCAACGTCGCCGAGACCAGCGTCACCATCGACGGCGTCTGCCACGTCGTGGATGCCGGGCTCGCCCGCATCGCCCGACACGACGCGGAGCGCGGGATACAGACGCTCGCGGTGGAGGCCATCAGCCGGGCGAGCGCCGATCAGCGCTCGGGCCGCGCCGGCCGGACCGCGCCGGGGACCTGCTGGCGCCTGTGGACCGAGAGCGCGCATCTGGACCGTCCCGCCAAAAACACCCCGGAGATCCAGCGCGCCGACCTCGCTGAGGTGGTGCTCCTGCTGCACTCGCTCGGCATCCGC
Organism: Verrucomicrobiota bacterium; assembly: GCA_031384285.1. GTDB lineage: Bacteria > Verrucomicrobiota > Verrucomicrobiia > Limisphaerales > UBA9464 > CAIVQB01. The sequence continues at coordinate 6,024 of JANNAJ010000061.1, read as the reverse complement.
GAGGCCGCACGGTTCGATTGGCTCGACAAGCCCGACCTCGCCGCGGTCGTCCGCGCCGAACGTCTGCTCACCACACTCGGCGCGCTCAAGGCGAAGCCCGATGCGTCGTCTCCGGACGCGGGCTCCGGGACGCGGGCTCCGGGACGGGACCACTCCGACCTGACCCCGACCGGCCGGCAGATGCTGCGCCTGCCGATGCACCCGCGGTATTCTAGGATGCTCGTGGAGGCGTCGCGCCGCGGTTGCGTCCCCGCCGCCGCACAATGCGCCGCGCTGGTGAGCGGCCGCGACCTGCTCATGCGGCTCGGCCGGGACGACGGCCACGTGAAAGAAGCGCGCGAGCTGTTCGAGGGCAGCGAGCTGACGGATTTCCACACGCTGATGCGGGCGCAACAATTCGCGAAGAACGCGCGCTTCGACGTCAACCAATGCCGTCGCCACGGGGTCCACGCGCAATCGGCGCGACAGGTGGAAGACACCTTCCGCCAGATCCTCCAGATCGCTGAACGGGAACGCCTGATCCAAGAAGAACCGACGGCGGACGCGGCGGGCACCGACCGGCCTTCGCACACCGATCCGGACGCTTTGGCCAAGTGCCTTCTCGCCGGGTTCATCGACCAGCTCGTCGTGCGGCGCGACAGCGGCACGCTCGATTGTCTTCTGACCGAGGGCCGGACCGGCACGCTGGTGCGGGAGAGCGTCGTCACGTCGCCGCTGTTCGTGACCGCGGCGATCCGCGAGGTGGACGGGCGGACGGGCCGGATGACATTGCTCACGTTGGCGACGGCCGTGAAGCAGCCGTGGATCGAGGAGCTCTTCCCGCAGCACATAACGACCACGACCGACCACGTCTTCGACCGCCTGCACAAACGCGTGGCGGCGATCCGGCAGGTGCGTTGCCTCGGGCTCGTCATCGGCCAGGAGCACCAGCGTGAGGTCGAACCGGTGGCATCCGGGCGCGCGCTCGCGGATGCGTTCGCGAAGGGCTGGTTCGAGCTGCCGAAGCTGGACCACGAGGTGAAGCAGTTCATCGCCCGCGCCGATCTGCTGGCCACCGCGCGACCAGAGCTGGAGTTCCCGCGGTTCGACGGCGCCGCGATGTTGACGGCGCTCACGCGGGCTTTCGACGGCCTCACCTTGGTCAAGGAGGCGCAAGCAGCCGAACTGCGGCCTCATTTCCGCGCGCACCTGGGCCCGGAGCAGACCGGTTGGCTCGACGAGCTTCTACCGACGACGGTCCGCTGGCCCGACGGCAAGGCGTTGAAGCTCACCTATCCCGAGCCCGGCCGCGACGAGGAGGAGGACGGTCCGCCGTGCCCGTCGGTGCAGGTGAAACTGAGCGAATGCTGGCAACTGAAGGAACATCCGATCCTGGCAGAAGGGAAGGTCCCGGTAAAGATCTGGCTCCAGGCGCCGGACGGCAAACGCCTCGACAGCACGACCGATTTCCCTGCTTGGAAGGCGAGCGCCTATCCCAAGCTCCGCGCGACGATCAAGGTGAAGTACCCCGGTTTCGCCTGGCCGTGAGAACCCTTGGGCCCACTGGAAGATTGGTATCTCGGGTATCGGTCGCGCCCGGCATCCGACAAAGGCCCGGCCCTGCTCACAGCGGCGTCACCCGCACGGCTGCAAGGAGGTCGCGCCACACCTTTCGCGATGGCGTGCAGCCTGGAGGCACCTGGGTCGCGGCGGTGCCGGTCGCCACGGCCTGACGGAGCCAGACCGCTGGATCGTCCGACCGGGCGACCGAGGCGACCGCGCCCGCCAAGAGCGCATCGCCCGCCCCGACCCGGTTGCGCGGCGTCACGCGAGGGGCGTCCGCCGAAAGCCAGACCCCCTGCCCCGTGTTCCGGAGCCAAGCCCCGTTCTCGCCGCGCGACAAAAGCACCCAACCACCCGTCCTGACCGACAGCGCGGTCACCGCGCGTCGTAGCGCGGCTTCGGTCCGGAGCGGTCTTCCCGCCCACTGCGCCAGTTCAAACTCGTTCGGTTTGACCAGGAACGGGCGACACTCCGCGGCCAGCGCGAACGCATCGCGGTCGCAATCGAGGAAGACCCGCCGGCCCGCATCGCGGGCGCACCGTACCAGCTTGGCGTAGGTATCGGTCGGAGCGCCGAACGTCAAGGTGCCGGATACCACCACCGGATCCGACCGCATCGCCAAGGCCGTGGCCGCCGACAAGAGACGGGCCACTTCGGCGCGGCCCACCCGCGGCCACGAGGGATTGAAGCGGTATTGCGGCCCGGTATCCGGGGTGACGACGACGTTGACACGGGTCGGCTGCGCGAGACGAAAGCGGGTGAACCGGATCTTCTCGGAACGAAGCCCGGCCGCCAGTTCATCACCGGTCACGCCGCCCAGAGGGAGGAACAAGCGGGCTTCCGTCCCGAGCCACTTCAGCCAACGCGCCACGTTGACGCCTTTGCCGCCCGGCCAACGACGTTCGTCGACCAGTTCGTTCTTCTCCTCCGGCACGATCTCCCGGACGCGCCATTCCGCGTCCACGGCCGGGTTCAACGAGATCACCAACGGGGTCACGGCGGCGGTCCGGTCAAGGTCCGGTCAAGGTCCGCTGACGTAGCGCACCCGGTACAATCTCAGGACGGCGCCGGTCGGCGACGGATCGGTGAATGGCACCGCGGTCGTCGTCGCGAGCGCCTTGATCGGGGCTCCTACCGATCGCCAGACACCCAAGAATGTGGACAGGTCGTCGGTGAACTCGATCTGGTAGATGGCTCCGATGGAGCTATCGAAGCTCACGGTGACCGGTCCACCCGCCGTCGACGGCAACGTGATCACCGCGGAGACGGACGTGGGCGGAGGCGTGACCGTGCCCGTCACTTGTCGGACCCGGAAGATCCGCAGCACACCGGCCGGCGCGGCTGGCACCTCGACCACGGTGACCGGGCCCGTCGCCGTGACCACCGGCAACGCCGCGGCCCAAGCAATCGGCGAGGCGAAGAGATCATCCGTGAACTCGACCTGGTAGCTCGCGCCGACGGTGCTGGCGAAAGTGATGGTCACCGGCCCGCCGGGCGTCGCCGACGGCTGGATCACGGACGGGACATCGGTCGGCGGTGTCACCGTGCCCGACACTTGGCGGACCCGATAGACCTTCAAGCCACCACCGGCTGTCGCGGGCAACTCCACCACCGTGATCGTGGCCGACGCCGTGATCACCGGCAACGCAGGGGTCCAAGCGACGGGCGAGGCGAAGAGATCATCCGTGGATTCGACCAGGTACTTCGCCCCGATCGTGCTGGCGAAGCTGAGGGTCAGCGGTTTGCTCGGATCCGCCGGCACGATGACCGTGACCGGGACGTCCACCGGAGGGTCCACAGGCGGCACGACCGGTCCGGCGTCCGCGACCTGCGTCAAGCGATACGCCAAGAACGGCACTCCGTCCGGTAGCGGCGGCAACGGGACCGTGGTCGAGAACCCGGTGGCCACGATGTACGGCGGGACCAGTTGCCAGGTCACCGGCACCGCGAAGAGGTTGGTCGTGGATTCCAGCTTGTAGGTCTCGCCCGGGATGGTGTCGAAGCTCAGCGAGAGCGGCTCGCCTGAGACGACCGCCACGATCGGTTGCCCGCTCACCAACAGGCCGTCCTTGCGGGTCGCGGCGCGGACGGTGAAGGCGACGTTGCCCGCCGCAGGGCCGCGGACCTCGACATAGTAGGTGCCGCCGACGTCGGCCGTCGTGGCATTCGTGCGGACCACGATGAGATCGGAGAGCAGCCCTCTCCGCACGCTGGACAACGGAGAGTTCGTGGACGACGGGAAGACGTCCTTCGCGACGAATAGATCGAGGTCGGCCGTCATGCCGTAGAGCTCGAACAAGATGCCGCTGGTCCCGGCCGGCGCGGTGAACCGGTAACGCCGGATCGCTTCGGTAGCGTCCTTTGAATCCGCGAAACCGACGCCGTCGACCAGGTCGGTCACGGCATCCGGCGGGACGACCAGGTCGGCGACGATGGTGTACGAGACCGCTTGATCGGGTGCCGGGACGACCGATAGGAACCAGCGGCCGGGCGAGAGAGCCACCGGAGAGTTCGTCGGCGTGATGACAATCTGCTCGACGTTCGTGCCCAGATTCTCGCTGGCGTAGTCGAACGATCCCGGAACCGGCAGCGGCAGGCCTTTCCGCAGATAGAGGTCGGCATTCCCGGTGAGGTTGGTCACCGTGAAGGTCGCCGAGGTCGCGTTGGTGCCACGGATATCGAAGGCGTAGAAGAGAGCGCCTCCGTTGGTGGCGATGCTGTCCACGCGGGGCACGTGGTTGGTCAGCATGATGGGCAAGGTCTCCTCGGCCACGACGCTGTAGCGATACGGGGCGGTCGGTGCGCCCAACGAGTAGACCCCCAGATACCAGCGCCCTGCCGACAACGGCACCGGCGTGCTCTCCGGCGTGATGAAGACCTCTTCCGGCTCGGTGCCGGGATTGGAGCTCGCGTAATCGGCCTTGAGCCGGTCCGGGAAACGCGGACCGCGGCCCACGATCAGGTCCAGATCGCCTTTGATATCGGTGACGGCGAAGCGGACGCCGATCGCGTTGGTGGAGACGTCGTAGCTGTAGTAGTCGATCAGCCCGCGCGGCAAGAACCCGTGCGCATCGTTCGTCGAGGCGACGATGTACGGTATTCCGTCGGAGAGAGCGACGACGTCGATGCCGAGGTCCACCCGGATCGCGAAGTTGTTCGACGCGCCCGGCGCAGCGTTCTGCACGCCCAGATAGTACCGTTGTCCCGGCACCAAGACGGGCGGGAGGTTGGTTGTGAGCACCTTCGTGTCGCCGGTGGATCCGACCCCGGTGAGGAGGACGTAATCTTCCGGCTGGTTGCCGTCGGGGATGCCGTTCTGGGCGAAAAGCAGGTTCAGCGGACCGCCCGTCAAGCTCTGCAGGAAGTTCGTCGTCCGCGCAGCCTCGGGCGGGACGTCGACGATGAAGTACTTGATGTCGTTGCCGACGACGTTGGTGGCGTAGGAGACCGTGTTGGTGAGCATCACGGCGACCGGATTGGTCGGCGCGAAGGTCAAGGTGATCTGCCAGCCCAGGACTTTGCCGACCTGCGATCCGCGGCCGTCGGTGACCTCGAGCCGCCAGTCGCCGAGCGCGTTCACCAGAGCGGCCGCCTTGATCGGCTCTTCGGCCAGATAATATCCGGTGGCCTCCTCGATGAACCGGAAGGCATCGAGCAGGACGCCGTTCTTTGAGTTCGTCGTCTCGCGGACGTCCAAGGGAAGCGTGTTGCTGACCGCGAGGAAGGTGTACGCGTTGGTCTGCCACAGGCTCGTGGCGTCGATCGTGGTGAGCGGGACGCCACCGGTGAGCAACTCGATTTGAGCGAGGGGGGATGAAGCTTCGGCCGACTTCCGATAGGCAAAGCTGGCGGTGTAATACCGACCCGGGATGGTGGGCAGAATCCTGCGGATGCGGGATGGTGTCAGCTGCGGGAAGAGCGAGATGCAGCCGACGCCCTCATAGGCCACGCTGGCGTCGGCAAGACCCAGTACGCGATTGCTCACCACGGTCCATCCATCGACCACGTCACCAGTAAGGTAGTAGCCACCGTTGTTGGTGGTCAGCGTATTGAAGCCCGACTTCGCGATCAGCCGGGTCCGCGTGTCGGTGAAGAACGGCGGCTCGGCGAACTTGATGAGCTGCGAGGTCTGGTTGGTGAGCTCGGTGAAGACCGCGTAGAGCGTGTTGGTGGTCTTCCCGGTGGCCGTGATCGCGCCCGCGGGTGACTTCAGAACGCGCAGCGGACTGCGGCTGAGCACGACGGAGACGGAGCCTGGGCCGTTGCCCAGTTCGCCGGTCGCGTTGGCGAGCACCGCCGGGGCCAGCCCGTTGGTCCCGCCCCAGCCGACGATGGTCACATCGGGTTTCGTCTTCGCATTGACCCAGCCGTCCAAAGTGAATCCGCGTCCCTTCGCGACATCGAGCGACGGCGAGGCCAAGGCGAAATCGGGGGTGTTATCGGAGATAATCTGCCGGAAATGATCAATGCGGCCTCCAGGAG